>VSDC01000342.1:0-3181 GCA_047459275.1 Gemmatimonadota bacterium | reverse complement strand
CTATGCGTCATCCCTGAGAATGTGGGGCGTGACCATGATCAACAGGTCCTGCCTGACTTCCTGCTCCGAATTACTGCGGAAGAGCGCGCCGATCACGGGGAGGTCCATGAGGATCGGGATACCGACGCGTACTCTCTGTTTCTCGATGATCGTCATCCCGCTGATGACGCCGGTCTCACCATCCCTCAACAGGATCTGAGTATCCGTTGCCTGGGTCTGGAACGTGTAGCCGATGTCCGACGGCGCGAGCGCAATGTTCGAGCGCTCGGCGTGCAGTTCGAGGAGCACCTGGTCGCCGGTCACGTGCGGCGTGACCTGGAGGATGATCCCGGTCTCCTGGAAATTCACGGTCGCGACCGGCGCCATGGCCCCCCCCTGGCCTCCGCCGACGACCGCCGACCCTGCGTCCACGACGCGGACCGGCGTCCGCTCACCGACGTGGACCTGAGCCGACCGATGGTCCATCGTCGTGAGAACCGGCCGGGCCTGAACGTCGCTGTACTCGAGCGAAGACAGAGCATCCACGAAGGTGAGCAGCGAGAACCGGTTGACGACCAGCGTCGTCACGAGCTCCAGCGCCGTGGCCGTCGGCCGGAAGTTCGCGTTGGCGAGCGCGGCGATCGAGGGCCCGCCCAGCCGCACCACGTTCTGATTGGTCCGCTCGGTGGGGCTGATGACGCCGTCGCCGTCCAGATCGATTCCGCCCGGCGCGAGGCGGTTGAGCTGGTTCCCGCGTGAGTCCTTCAAGTCGTACGTGATCCCCAGGTTCTCGAGCGACGTGCGGTCGACGAAGATGATCTTCGCCTCGATCTGGACCTGGGGCGTCCGCACGTCGAGCTGCTCGATCATCGGCGCGATGCGGTCGCGGATGACCGAGGCCCGGTCCTTGACGACGACCGTGTTCGTGGCCGGATTGATCGTGACGGTCGCCAGCGAGTCGCTGAGCAGCCCGCGGATCGTCTGGAGGAGCGCCGAGTCGGCTCGAGCGTACTTGATCTGGAAACGCCGCGTGTCCATCGGCTCGGCGGCCTCGAGCTCCCGCAGCTTGCTGATCTGGTCGACGCGGATGATGCCGCTCTCCATCTCGCGGGCGGCCAGGCCGTAGGCCGAGAGAATCGCCTCCAACGCGACATCCCACGGTTGGTCGCGGATGTCGGCCGTGACCGTTCCCTGCACCCCCATCCCGGGGATGATGCTCCGCCCCGAGAACTCGGCAAAGGTCGCGAGAACGTCGCGGATGTCCACGTTGTCGAAGTAGATGGTGATGCGCGGCTCCTCCTTGACGACGGGCTGAATACGCGCCGGCGTGACCGCGACGGCCGCCGGCGCCGCCTTCGTCGTCATCGCTTCCTCGATGTCACGCCTCGGAGCCGGCAAGCTCGGCTCCGGCGCCGTTGCCGGGGTCGCCGCGACACGCTCCGCAACCGGCTTTTCAGCCGGCTTCGCATCCGGCTCTTTGACCGGCTGGACCGCCGGAGCGTCCATCGACCACGGCGCGAATGAGCCGCCGGGGTTCGGGAACGAGACCCGGATGCGACCTTCCGATTGCACGACCCGGTACTCGACGGGTGCTGCCAGGTCGATCACGACACGGACCGTCTCCGGACGGAACTGCCCGAACCGCAACCCCAGGACGCCGCCTCGATTGATACCATCGAATCGCGATTGCGGCAGCGCCCGCCGGGCCGGCGTCAGATCCACCACCAGCCGGTCGGGATTGCCGAGAATGAAGTGTTCGACCGAAACCGGACCATCGACTTCGATCACGACCTCGGTCCTGTCGTCCACGGGCACCACGCTGACCCCCTTCACCGAGGTCAGCGACGTGAGCGCCGCGGCGAAGAGCGTGACGAGCGTCGTCATCATTCCTCCGCTCCTTCCTTTTTCTTCTTCCGCTCGAGCGTCTCCTGCCGCGCCACGCCGAAGGTCTCGACCGAGAAGAGGACGCGGTCGGGAGAGATGTCCAGGACACGGGCGTTCCCGATGACGTCTCCACGACGGACGCGGTACCTGCGGCCGTTCGAAGCCGCCAGGAGCGCGACGCTTCCGCCATCAGGGTTGTAGATGATTCCCGTGAGCGTCAGTTCTTCGAATCGCGGGCCGAGATCGTCCCGGTCCGCCAGCGACTCGAACGGGTCTCGTCGCGACGTTGCCGGGTAGACGAAGACCTCGCGTACGAGCCGGAGCGGCTCGTCCGATGGCGCCGCCTTCGTCGCCGTTTGCTGCTGCTGTTGCCCGAATCCAGGCGCGACGGCTACGAGAAACGCCGCGCCGGCCAGCAGCACCGTCCGCTCAACCACGCCCATTCGGTCCCCCCTGACTTGCAGCCAGATCCCCCCCTTCGGGGATCACGTACGTCTTGATCCGAAACGTCGCCTGGATCTCCGCGGTGTCGTCGGCCCCCTGTCGCGGAACCAGAACCAGGTTGACAGGCGTCACGATCCGGGGCAGTGAACCGACCGCCGCAAGGAACCGCCCGATGTCGTGGTACTTGCCGAAGACGGCCACATCGTGGGTCTGGAGCATGTAGAAATCGCCGGGCTCCGGGTTGTGCGGCGTCAGTCTGGCCAGCTCGACCCCGTACTGCTGCGCCTGAACGGAAATCATGTGCAGGAGCTCGGGGATCTCCTCGGAATCGGGCACGAGCTCTTCCAGCTTCACGATGTAGCGCTCGTACTCGGCCAGCGTCCTCTCGAGCTCCGGCCCGCCCTGCTGCGCCCGCGCCCGCGCGGCGGCGTTCTTCGTTTGGAGCGACTCCAGGCGCGACTCCAGTGACGCGATCTCGGCCTTCTTGTCCCCATGGTAGAAGTACCAGTAGGCGAACAGCCCGAGGAGCGGCACGAGCCCGATCAACAGCTTCCGCTGCTGCTGCGGATCCGATGGGAGCAGCGCCATTTCACTCCTCCTCCACCACGATGACCGGCACCAGATCGAGCAACTCCGGCGGCGGCACCTCATACGAGGCCACGAGGATGAACTCCAGCGTGACCCGTCCTTGTGCGTCCTGCACCTGCTGCGTCGTGGTGAGGCGCACCGACCGGACGAACGGCGAAGCTTCGAGATCCGTCATGAAACGCGTGAGGGCGAAGATGTTGCCGGTCCGCCCGCTGATCTGGATCTCCGGTGCCAGGTCCTCGCCCGACAGATGCTGGAGTCGGTGCAGCCAGGTGTAGTCCGGGAG
>VSDC01000341.1:0-3183 GCA_047459275.1 Gemmatimonadota bacterium | reverse complement strand
GCGCGCAGGACGCGGGTGTCGTTCGAGTTGTACTCCGCGATCGCGAGCGCGTTGGTGTACTCGAGCTGGTCGTCGGGGGTCGTGTACGAGCCGTCGGGACGGTACGCCGGGACGAACGGCTGGTTCGCGATCACGTTGGTGACGACGCCGTTGATCGTGTTGTCGTTCTCAACGCGCTGGTGCATCTCGCGCGTGAGGCCGACGGACGTCTGCAGCGAGATGCGATCGTTGACGTCGAAGTCGACGTTGAGGCGAGCCGAGCCGCGGTCGTACCCGGAGCCGCGGGCGATGCCCTGCTGGTCGAAGTACGTGCCGGAGATGAAGTAGCGCAGCCGGTCCGAGCCACCGCTCGCGGAGAGCTGCATGTTCATGACCGGCGCCCGGCGGAAGATCAGATCCTGCCAGTCGGTGTCGACGCCGGGATCGTACCAGAAGTCGTGGAGATCCGGGTCGAACTGGTCGCGCGGGACGATGATCGGATCGTAGCCGTCATTGACCGCGGCCTCGTTGAAGTACTCGATGTACTCGGCCGCGTTGAGGAGGTCGAGCTTGCGCGCGAGCTCCTGCATCCCCGCGTACATGTTGAAGTTGACGGTCGGTCCTCCGGCTCCGGCGCGGCCGCGCTTGGTCGTCACGATGATGACGCCGTTGGAGCCGCGCGAACCGTAGATCGCCGCGGCGGCCGCATCCTTGAGGATGTCGATGGACTCGATCTCGTCGGGCGTGAGGCTGCTCACGGCGCGCAGGTCCTGGCCGCCTACGCCGACCTGGGAGAAGTCATCGCTCAGCATTGGCACGCCGTCGATGACCCAGAGCGGATCGTTCCCGGCCGAGAGCGAGGCGGCGCCGCGCACGCGGATGGTGATCCCGTTCCCCGGGTTGCCGGCGTTCTGCGTGACCTGGACGCCCGGCGCACGCCCCTGGAGCGCCGCCTCGATGCTGGCGACGGGTACGTTCGTGATCTCGCCGGCCTGGACCCGGGCCACCGAGGTGGACAGCTCACGGCGCTGCTGCGTGCCGTAGCCGACGACGACGAGCTCCTGGAGGGAGATCGCCGAGGACTCGAGCGCCAGGGTCACCACCGCCGTCTGGCCGGACTCGACGGTGACGGTCTGCTGCGCCGCGACGTAGCCGATCCGCTCGGCGCGGATCGTCACGGTCCCCGCCGGCACGCCGACCAGGAGGAACTCGCCGCGCGCGTTCGAGATCGTCCGCACGTTCGTCGCGCCGACGACGAAGACGTCCGCGGCCTCGATCGGCGCCTGGGTCGCCGCGTCGGTGACCACCCCTCTCACCGTACCCGTCTGGGCCGCGGCCGTGGCCGCCGTGCCCAGCAATCCGGCGAGTGCGAGGAGCACAGCGGAGATGTGGTTCGTAGCAGTACGTCTCATAAGATGTGTCTCCTCCAACGGACGAGAGGATGGACAAATGGGAAGCATGGTGACACGCTTCCGGCCCGGGGACGACGCGGCCGACTGCGGGGGACGTATGCCCGCCAGGCGAGAACGACCGGCGCCGGGTGCCTGGTCCGACTCGCAGGAGTTCGAGACCAAACCTGTGCTATGTGTTGTGAAACTGCAGCGGATGTAATGCGCAGCGCGCGCACTCGCAACGGGCAAGAGGGTCGGACCCGCGCGGGGCGGTCCCGGGTACCAGCCCGACATGCCGGACGAAAGCGTCGTGCTGACGGAACGGATCAAGGCGAAGGCGCGGGAGCTGGGGTTCGAGCTGGTCGGGATCGCGCCGGTGCGCGAGAGCGACCACAGGGAGTTCTATCGCCGGTGGATCGCCGAGGGGCGGCACGGCGAAATGGAGTACCTCGCGCGCGACGACGCGGTCGCGCGGCGGCTGGACCCGCGCTCGGCCTGGCCCGAGCTCAGATCGGCGGTGGTGGTGGGGTTGTTCTATGGAGGGGGAGGCGCAGAAGCGGCCGGGAACCCGGGCGCGGTCGGAGGCGTGGCCGGCGGCGCCGGCGGCGCACCCGGCGGTTCGAGCGGCCCGGGTGCGGGCGACGTCGTCGTCCCGGCGGATCCGGACCTCTGCCCGTCGGGCCCCGATCGCGGCCCGGCCGCCCCGGCCACCACGCCCGGCGTCGGCATCATCGCGCGCTACGCCCGCGGCCGGGACTACCACAAGGTCATGAAGAAGAAGCTGCTGGAGCTCCTGACGTGGATCGAGGGCGAGGTGGGGCGGGAGCTGCCGGCGGCGCGGGCGTACGTGGACACGGGGCCGGTGCTGGAGAGGGAGCTCGCCCGGCGGGCGGGGTTCGGTTGGTTCGGCCGCAACACCATGCTCATCCATCCGAGGAGCGGCTCCTACTTCTTCATCGGCACGCTGCTCCTCGAGCTGGAGCTCGAGCCCGACACGCCCTTCGAGGCCGACCGCTGCGGGCGGTGCACGGCGTGCGTGACGGCGTGCCCGACCGGCGCGCTCCTCGGACGCGACGCGACGGGGGCGCCGGTCATGGATGCGACGCGCTGCATCTCCTACCTCACCATCGAGAACCGCGGCCCGATCCCGCCCGAGCTTCGGCCGGCGATCGGGAACCGGATCTTCGGGTGCGACATCTGTCAGGAGGTGTGTCCCTGGAACGGTCCAAAGTTCGCGCGGCGGGCCGCCGGTCCAGACCGACGGGCCGGCACCCCGGACGCGCTCGCCCGGCCGGAGGTGCCGGGCGACCTGCCCGGCACGGAGTCGCCTTCGCTCGTCGAGCTGATGCGAATGAGCCGGGAGGATTGGGACCGGTGGACGCGAGGGACGGCGCTGCGGCGCGCCGGTTATGCGGGCTTCAAGCGCAACGTCGCGGTGGCGATCGGGAACTGGCTCGCCGCGCTGGATGGCGAGCCGCCGGCCGACGCGGTCGCGGCACTCCGCGACGCGCTCCGTGACGAGGAGCCGCTCGTGCGCGAGCACGCGGCGTGGGCGCTGGAGCAGGCCAGGCGGGCGTGACGGATGCGGTGCAGCGACTCGAGCAGGACCAGCGAGACCTCCACGTCTTCGCTCCCGGCGTCGTCCAGCTCCGCCCACGCGGCCTCATCATAGGTCTTGATGGCGGGCTCGGCCTCGGTGACGGCCAGCTTGAAAAAGCCCCGCCCGCGCCTGGAGGCGACCGATCGGGTACCTCAACTGCTCCAGGTCCTGCTCACGCTCCAGCAGCATCGATCCCTCCGCCGTTGATGTCCC
>VSDC01000340.1:0-3195 GCA_047459275.1 Gemmatimonadota bacterium | reverse complement strand
GAGGGCGGCGCTTGGTCCCGTTGGAACGGGCCCCAGGCTCGTAGGGGCGGGCACCCGGGCCCGGGGGCGAGCGCTCGGACCTGCCGTTTTTCTCTCGGATGGTGTGTCTCTTGCGCCGGGCCGGCATCCTTCGGGATCCGGTCCGGCGCTCGTATGGGAAGCAACGATGTCTGTTGAAACTCGGTGCTCCGTCGTCCTGCTGGACCTGGACGGCACGCTGATCAATACGAAGCGCCTCTACATCGAGTGCTACCGCCAGGCGGTGCTCCCCCACATCGGGCGGGAGATGACGCCGGAAGAGATCCTGGCGTTGCGTCCGCGCTCGGAGCTGCGCTTCCTCCGCGACGTCGTCGGGCAGGCGCGGGTGCCGGCGTGCCTCGAGGACTTCTACCGCGCCTACGAGAGGTTGTACGACGCTTACGCTCGCGGGGTCTATCCCGGCGTGCCGGAGATGCTGGCGGCTCTGAGAGCCACGGGCGTGCGGCTGGGGATCGTGACGGGGAAGAGCCGCAGGTCGTGGGAGCTGACTCGCGAACGCACGGCGCTGGGCCCCTTCGACGTGCTCGTCTTCGACGACGATGTGGCGGAGCCGAAGCCGGATCCCGAGGGGATCCGGGTAGCGCTCGACCGGCTGGGCGCCGAGCCATCGGAGACGATCTACATCGGTGACTCGGGGACCGACATCGAGGCCGCGGTCGCGGCGGGCGTGCGACCGGCCGCCGCGCTCTGGGCCAAGAAGGAAGCGGAGCACGAGGCGTTCTTGCGGCGCGTCGAGCAGTGGGCGCCGGTCGCCTTCTCCGCGCCGGCCGACTTCGCCAGGTGGGTCGCCGAGAGCGCCGGGCGGCCGGCGCACAGTGTTCAGCGGCTGGCGTAAACCTCGGTGGTGCCGTCGCGCCGGAAGGCGAGGACGTCGTAGGCGTCCTTGTACGGGCCTTCCATGCCGGGCGAGCCCATGGGCATCCCGGGCACCGCGAGCCCGACGACCTCGGGCCGTTCCTCCAGCAGCCTCCGGATCAGGTCAGCGGGGACGTGGCCTTCGATCACGTAACCGTCCACGATCGCCGTGTGGCAGGACGAGAGTCTGGCAGGCACGCCGGCCATGGCCTTGACCCGCGTCAATTCGTTCGTGTCGTGCACGACGACCCTGAAGCCGTGATCCTCGACGTGATCGACCCACTTGGCGCAGCAGCCGCAGGTCGGGCTCTTGTAGACGGTGATCGTCGGTAGCTCGGCCGGATCCACGGAGCCCGGCGCGGCCGCGGCCGGGTCCGCAGCGGCCGCCGGTGCGGACGCGATCGGCGTCGCCGTCTCGGCGGCGTGGTGGGCGTGATCCTCGACGGGCGGCGACACGACCGATGCGCGAATCACGAAGGCCGCCGCCACCACGGCCGCGCCGCCGATACCGTACGCCAGCTTCTTCATTTTCGGTTCTCCGTTCAGGGACGCTCTGCCCATCCGTATACCCTGATGCCCCGCCCTGTGCCCCGGACGATGCACGGCGCGGCGGCGCCAATGATGCCGCCCGGTGCCGGACGAGCGCAAGGCGTGGAGCGGCCCGCGAGGTCCTCATGGCCCCTTCGAGGCGCCCGCGGGGTAGTAGAGGCCGAATCGGCTTCGACGGGAGGAGGAAGGTTGCCTGTACTGTTCTTGTTGTTCGTGGTGGTGCCGCTGCTCGAGCTGGCGATCCTGATCAAGGTGGGGAGCGTGGTGGGCGTGTGGCCGACGATCGGGATGCTCGTGGCCACGGCGGCGCTGGGCTCCTGGCTCGCGCGTACGCAGGGCGCACGCGTGCTGGGCGCGATCCGGGCGGATCTGAGCGTGGGACGGATGCCCGCGGCGCACCTGCTGGACGGCCTGATGATCCTGGCGGGCGGGCTGATGCTCCTCGCGCCGGGGTTCCTGAGCGACGTGCTGGGGATCCTCCTGCTCCTCCCGCCGAGCCGCGCGTGGTTCAAGTACCTGGTCCGGCGACGCCTGGAGCGAATGATCGCGACGGGGGACGTGCGCTTCTTCGCTGTGATGAGGTAGGGGCCGCCGAGGGATCGGGTCGTGGTGAGCGTGGCGAGCGGTCCCGGCGCGTGCTGGCGCCGGGACCGCTCGTTCCATCCGGGGCCGTGCGCTGGTCCAGCCCCCGCGGGGTCAGTGCAGGATGTCGACGACCAGGCGGTCGGGGTTCCGCAGCTCCAGCACCCTGTACGGCTTGCGCTCGTCGACGCCGATGACCCATTCGAGCACGGCCTCGAAGTCGCACGTGAGGCGGAGCGCCCGTACGGCGGGGAGCCCGGGCGAGAGGGCCCGCTCGGCCACCGTCGCCTGGCCATCGTCGTCGTGGGCCCGGGCGGGCGTCATCCCGACGCGGAGCCACGCGCTTCCGGCGACCGACACCGCATTTCCCGACCCGCACTGCCGGATCGGCCGGCCGACGTACTCGATGGTGTAACCGGGGAGTCCGCCGGACCCGAATTCGAAGACGACGCGGTCGAACCCTTGCTGCCGTCCCGCGCGCACCGCGGTCTGCGTGCTCAGGCCGGTGATCGTCGCACGGCGCATGGTGGGGGCCGTCGTTCCCTCGAAGGGCTGGCCGGCGCCACCGGTCGTGGCGGCGGTATCGGCGGCCGGAGTGTCGGCGCCAGGGGTGGCGCCCGGCGAGCCGCCCGACCGCGTGGGCGTGCCGCCTGCTGCACCGGCGCCGCGCGAGTCGGGGGACGGCGCCTGGGCCCCACGTTCGCCGGCGGCACCCGGCGCGCCCGCCGACGGGGCGGCCGCGCCCGGGGCCGCGCCAGGGCTTCCTCCGGGGGCGGACGCATCCTGCTCCCCTCCACACGCGGCCGCCGCGAAAAACGTGGCCGGCACCAGCAGCGCGGCCACCACGGTCCTCGAGAACATCCTCACCGTAGCCTCCTGATTCTTTATCGCGGGATTTCACGGACATCGTACGTCCACGGATCGGAAATTGCGACTCCCGGGCCCCTGACAGGGTCACCGGAGCGCCGGATGGCGCGAGCAGGAGGTGTGCATGAGGTCGAAATGGACGGCGTCGTTGATCGTGCCGTTGTGGTTGGCGGGCGTGGCCGCGTGCGAGGTCGAGGAGGAGCAGCCGGCGCAGCTCCCGGAGGTCCAGGTCGAAGAAGGCCAGCTCCCGGAGTATCGGACGGAGCCGAGGGACGTGGAGGTCGGGCGGGACACGGTGACCGT
>VSDC01000339.1:0-3199 GCA_047459275.1 Gemmatimonadota bacterium | reverse complement strand
ATGGAGAACATCGGCGCGCGGCGGCTGCACACCGTCCTGACCACGCTCCTGGAGGACCTCCTCTTCGACCTGCCCGACCATGCGGGCGGTCACATCGTCATGGACGGCGCGACCGTGCGCGAGCGGTTGAAGAAGATCGTCGAGGACGAGGACCTGAGGCGGTACATTCTCTAGCTTTCGGTCTTCCGAGTCTAATTTTCGGTCTTCCGACCGGCCAATAGACTCCCCGACCTTCGGTCTTGCGACGGGAGCCGGGTCGATCGACCCGGCTCCCGTCGCATTTCTACTGCGCTTATCCAGTCATCCCGACGTCCGCGCCTCCCGGAGTGAGACTCCGGGAAGCTTTCGATGGGATCGATCCGCAGCATTGCGGATCGCACCTTGCTCCAACCCCGACCCCCCGGTACTTTCCCACCGCTCGAATCGTACTCCTGGCCGAACGCGGTGACACCAGCATGCCCGAAAAGCGCGATTTCCTCGAGATCCCGGATTTCACGACCGACGAGTTGTACGATCTGCTCGACCTTGCGCACCACCTGAAGCGCGGCGACTACCCGGGGAAGCCGCTTGCGGGCAAGACGCTGGCGATGATCTTCGAGAAGAGCTCGACCCGGACGCGAGTCTCGTTCGAGGTCGGGACCCTCCAGCTCGGCGGGCACGCGCTCTTCCTGTCGTCCCGCGACATCCAGCTCGGACGCGGGGAGCCGATCAAGGACACCGCGCGCGTCCTCTCGCGTTACGTCGACGGGATCATGATCCGCACCTTCGACCACGGCAACGTGGTCGAGCTGGCTCATTACGCGAGCGTTCCGGTCATCAACGGGTTGACGGACCTGCTGCACCCCTGTCAGGTGCTTGCGGACGTCATGACGATCCAGGAGGAGTTCGGCACGGATCTCAGCGGCCGTAAGGTTGCATGGGTCGGCGATGGCAACAACATGGCCAACTCGTGGCTGAACGCCGCCTACCGCTTCGGGTTCGAGCTCAGGCTGGCGTGCCCGAAGGGGTACGAGCCCGACAAGGCGATCTTCGATCGGGCCCGTACGGCGGCGAACGTGATGCTGACGCACGACCCCAGGGAAGCTGTCGAGGGCGCGGATGTCGTCAACACGGATGTTTGGGCCTCGATGGGGCAGGAGGCGGAAGCCGAGGAGCGGCGGCGCGCGTTCAAGGGGTACCACGTGGACGAGGCGCTGATGAGCCTTGCCAGCGCCGACGCGATCTTCCTCCACTGCTTGCCGGCGCACCGGGGCGAGGAGGTCGCCGACGAGGTCATCGAAGGACCGCGCTCGCGGGTATTCGACGAGGCGGAGAACAGGCTGCACGTCCAGAAGGCGCTACTGATCCGCCTGATGGGCGTCTGAGTGTGAGGAGCACGAGACATGGCAGATGAGCTGAAGAGGACGCCGCTGTATGAGGAGCACAAGCGGCTCGGCGCGAAGATGGTCCCCTTCGCCGGCTACGAGATGCCGGTCCAGTACCCGACGGGGATCGTGAACGAGCATCAGGCCGTGCGGAAGGCCGCGGGCCTGTTCGACGTCTCGCACATGGGCGAGTTCGTGGTGAAGGGCGGCGACGCGCTCGGGTTCGTCCAGTACGTGACGACGAACGACGCATCCACCCTCGAGGTCGGGCAGGCGCAGTACACCGTGATGTGCCAGGAGGACGGCGGCGCGCTCGACGACTGCCTCGTCTACCGCCTGCAAGACGGGTACATGCTCGTCGTCAATGCGGCCAACCGCGAGAAGGACTGGGAGTGGATCAGCAAGTTCGCGAACCGGTTCGGCGTCGAGCTCACGGACCGGTCGGACGAGATCGCGCTGCTCGCGCTCCAGGGCCCGGCGGCGGAGAAGATCCTCAGCCGCATCACGGACGCCGATTTGCCATCCATAGGCTTCTACCGCTTCGTCGAGGGCCAGGTGGACGGCCACCGTGCGATCATCAGCCGCACCGGCTACACGGGCGAAGATGGCTTCGAGCTGTACGTGTCGAACGACGCGGCCGTCCCGCTATGGCGGAAGCTCCTCGAGGTCGGCGAGGGCGACGGTCTCGTTCCCGCGGGTCTCGGCGCGCGCGACTCGCTACGCCTCGAGATGGGCTACATCCTGTACGGCAACGACCTGGACGACAACCACACGCCTCTCGAGGCCGGGCTCGGTTGGGTGGTCAAGCTCGGCAAGGGGGACTTCCTCGGCCGTGAGGCGCTCCAGCGGCGCAAGGACGAGGGGTTGCGCGAGCGGCTCGTCGGGTTCCGGCTCCAGGAGCGCGCATTCCCGCGCCACGGGTACGAGGTGCGCTTCCAGGGCGAGCCCGCGGGCGAGGTGACGAGCGGGATCCTCAGCCCGTCTCTCGATCAGGGGATCGGGATGGCGTACGTGCCGGTCGAGGCCGCGAATCCCGGAACGGCGATCGAGATCGTGATCCGCAACCGTCCGGTGCCGGCCGAGGTGGTGCGCCCGCCCTTCTACACGGGCGGCTCCCTGCGCCGCTAGCGGGGTAGTAATCGGGCGTGGACCCGATACGCCTGGCCATTCTCACCGTATCGGACGGGGTCGCGCGGGGCACGCGCGAGGACCGGAGCGGCGATGTCGTTGCGGAGTGGGCGGTCGCGCATGGTCACGTGCCGGCCGCCCGCGCCGTGATCCCCGACGATGCCGCGGCGATCAGCGCGAGACTCGCCGCCTGGGCCGACAGCGACGTCGCTGACGTCATCGTCACGACGGGCGGAACGGGTTTCACTGCGCGGGACGTCACGCCCGAGGCGACGCGGGCGATCCTCGAGCGCGAGGCGCCGGGCATCGCCGAGGCGATTCGCGCCCGAGGCGCCGCCGCTACGCCGTACGCATGGCTGTCCCGCGGCGTTGCCGGGATCCGCGGCCGTACCCTCATCGTCAATCTCCCGGGGAGCCCGAGCGGCGTTCGTGACGGACTGGCCGTTCTCGAGCCGCTCCTCGGTCATGCGGTCCAGCTGCTCCGCGGCACCGACACCGAGCGTCACGAGTTGCACGATGGCTGAGACCGTCCTCATCACCACATACGACCTGGAGCCGGCCGTCCGGCTCAAGGATGCATTCCAGAAGGAAGGTTATCGCGTCGAGCTGCTCACATCGACGGAGTCGATCGCGGACGTGGCGGAGCCTGTGCTCCTCGTGCTGACCGGCGGGCTCGAGGAGCGACGCGCGCGGAAGCTCGTCAGGGA
>VSDC01000338.1:0-3205 GCA_047459275.1 Gemmatimonadota bacterium | reverse complement strand
CCCGAACAGGCCCCGGACCGACGCGGCCGGGTGGGCGATGCCCACCCGGCCGCGTCCGGCTCGGCGCACCGCGGCAGCCGCCGACGAGCCGGCGGCGGGCCGAACCCCTTTGCAATCCGCCCCCGGTCGCCGGGCCATCATCCAACCGCCCGCCACCCGGTACACCGGTTGCACCGGGCGCCCGCCGTGAACCGGTTCTCACGCCTCTCGCGGGTCCAGCACACGGCATGGTGGAGGAACGCCCGCCGCCGCGTGGAATGGGCAGTCTTCACCCTGGTGCGGTGGCTCGCGCCGCTCGTGCGCGGGATCTACTCGGCGGTCGGACTCGTCCTGATCGTCGGGCTCGCCCTCGCCGCAGCGGCACTGATCGGCTTCGCGAACCTCGCCGAGTCCGTCCTCGAGGGCGAGACGCTCACCATCGATGAAAGAATCCTGCTCTGGGTCGACTCCATCGCCACGCCGACGCTGGACGTGGTCGCACTCGAGATCACATCTCTCGGCTCGCCCGCCGTCGTGGCGACCCTCGTCCTCGTGGCAGGCGCGTTCCTCTGGCTCACCCGGCAGCGCCCACAGGCGTTGCTCCTCTGGGTCGGCGCAGCCGGCGGCGTGGTCCTCAACCAGGCGCTGAAGCTGGCCTTCGGGCGACCGCGCCCCCGCGTCATCGAATGGCGGGTCGACCACGTCGGCTCCTACTCCTTCCCCTCCGGCCACGCGATGGCGTCCATGATCATCTACGCGATGCTCGCGTACGTCATCCTCGATCTGAACCCGCCGCGCCCCGTCAAGCGGCTCACCGTCGCACTCGCCGCGACGATCATCACCCTGGTCGGGCTCTCCCGGATCTATCTCGGGGTGCACTACCCCACGGACATCCTGGCAGGGTACGCGGTCGGGTTCGCCTGGGCGACGCTGTGCGCCTTCAACCTCCGGGTCATCGACTACGTCCGCCGGAAGCAGCGGGAGACGTAGCATGAAACACTGTTCGTGTCACAGTCGTACATCCGCTGTCCACACGGACGAACCCGGAAGCCGTCCGCGCCGAGATCGGCACAGCCGGCGGCGGCCCCGTCCGTGCGGACGGACCCGGTGCGGGTCGAGATCCAGCGGGCGGCGCTTGAAACCGCCGCCGTCCGCGCGGGCGGACCGGCGATCGGACCCAAACGCTGCTGGGGCGGGCGGAGCCGCCGCCGCCCGCGCGGGCGAGCCCCTTCTCTCGGCGCGGATTCTGGCGTATGTTTGATCATTCACCTTCGTCGACCCGTGGTCACGAACCCGATCCGACGCAACTCCAGATGAGAACACGACGTACGCCGCCGGCTGCCACGCTGCTGTGCATCCTGGTGGCCACGGCCTGCGGCGGTGCTGCGCGGGGCGCCGGCCAGATGCCGGAGCCCACGGCCACGGCCCAGGCGGCCGAGATCGAGGCGATCTTCCGCGCCCGCCAGGACAGCGCCCGGATGCGCTTCACCCCCGCGGATGTCCGCTTCATGACCGGGATGATCGCGCACCACGCGCAGGCGCTCGTCATGGCGGCGATGGCCGAGACGCACGACGCGAGCCCGGAGATCCGGGTCCTCGCCGCGCGGATCTACAACGCGCAGCTGGACGAGATCGCCACCATGCAGAAGTGGCTGCGCGACCGCGGCCAGCCGGTCCCGGAAGTGCACATCGAGGGCGGCCGCGTCATGGTCCACGGCGCCCACGACCACATGCACATGCCCGGGATGCTGACGCCGGAGCAGCTCGAGGAGCTCGACCGGGCCCGGGGCCGGGAATTCGACCGGCTGTTCCTCGAGTACATGATCCAGCACCACCGCGGCGCCGTGGTCATGGTGCACGAGCTGTTCGCGACCGACGGCGCCGCCCAGGACGAGTTGGTCTTCCGTCTCGCCTCCGATGTCCAGGTGGATCAGACCACCGAGATCCGGCGGATGGAGCGGATGCTCGCGGCGATGACCGCGGACGGCGGGACGCCGTGAATCTCCCCGAATCGATCGATTCGCCATGACCCAGGGCTCAGGAAAGGAAGCCGACATGACAGATCGAACGCCCTTCCGAACCGCCCGTCGTCGGTCCACGGCGGCCCGCATGTGGTCGCCGGCGCTGGCGCTCGGGCTCCTCACCGTACTTGCCTGCGGTCCTACGCTGAGCACCGCAGATGTCTCGCCGGAGATGGAGCCGAGGCTCGAGCCGCGCACCGAGGCCCGTCCGGGCGGCGCGCGCGCCAACGATCCTCGCGTCGGGCTCAGGGCGGGGCTCATGGACGCCGAAGAGGCGATCTGGAACCTGCGCCGAATCTCGACGACGCCGCCGGCCAGGGACTTCATCGGCGTCACCAACTCGGACCTGGCGTTCACGGGCAACTACGTGATCCAGGGCAACTACAACGGCTTCCAGGTCTGGGACATCTCGAACCCGGCCAAGCCGGAGCTGGTGGTCGGCTATCTGTGCCCGGCGTCGCAGAGCGACGTGTCCGTCTACAAGAACCTGCTCTTCGTCTCGGGCGAGGGGTTCGAGGGGCGGCTGGACTGCGGGACGCAGGGTGTGCCGGAGCGGGTCAGCAAGGACCGCCTGCGCGGGATCCGGATCTTCGACATCAGCGACATCCGGAACCCGAAGTACATCGCGAACGTGCAGACCTGCCGCGGGTCGCACACCCACACCGTCGTCGAGGATCCGAACGACCCGGATCACATCTACATCTACGTCTCCGGCTCGGCGCCGGTCCGTCCTGCCGAGGAGCTGCCCGGGTGCGTGAGCGCGCCGCCGAGCGAGGACCCGAACTCGGCGCTGTTCCGGATCGAGGTCATCCGGGTCCCGCTCGCCGATCCGACGAAAGCAGAGATCGTGAACTCGCCGCGGATCTTCGAGGGGCTGACGGCGCCGCCGCGTCACGGCCCGTCGCAGGCGGACCTGGAGGAGATCGAAGCGGCTCGCGCCCGCGGCGCGTTCATCGTCGAGATCGAGGGTCAGCCGATGGTGCTGCCGGACCGTTACGCCGACCAGCTCCTCGCCCAGTTCGTTCAGCGTCGGGGCGGGACCGGCGCGCCGACCGCCGCGGACAGCGCGGCGCTGCGCGAGGCGCTCCCCAGCATCATCGCACAGATGATCGGGGAGGACGACGAGCCGGAGGGCGAGCGCCCCGGCCCCACGCAGTGCCACGACATCACCGCCTACCCGGCGATCGGCCTGGCCGGCGGCGCCT
>VSDC01000337.1:0-3207 GCA_047459275.1 Gemmatimonadota bacterium | reverse complement strand
CGCTCGGCCCCCTCATTCCCGGCTGGGTCGAGGGCGTGAAGGGGATGCGTGAGGGTGGCACGCGCAAGCTGGTGATCCCATCCCACCTCGCGTACGGCGAGTACGGCGTGCGCGGTTCGAGGGGCGATTACATCATCCCGCCGAACGCGAACCTGGTCTTCGAGGTCGAGCTGGTCCAGGTCAAGACGCCGGGCGGGGGCGAAGGCGAGGGGTAACCAGCGGCACGCGATCATGGCGGCGGGAGTATGCACGGAGCCCCGAAGGCGAGACGTCGCCCTCGGGGCCTTCTCTTCCCCGGCACCTGCGCCGGCCCTGTCCGGCCTTGCCTGGCTTTGCCCGGCCTTGCCCGGCTGGGGGATCGGGTCGCGCGCCGGCGCTCAGCGCGCGTAGTACGGATTCCGCCCGCTGGCGTGGTCCGTCACGTCGTGCACGGCCGCGATCTCCGGAACCGCCTCGCGGATCATGCGCTCCACGCCCTGGCGCAGCGTGAGGCGGGACAGGGCGCAGCCCTGGCAGCCGCCGGTCATCTCGATGTAGGCGACGTCGCCCCGCACGTCCACGAGCTCGATCCGGCCGCCGTGCGCCGCAACGCCCGGGTTGATCCGCTCCTCGATCACCGCGCGCACCCGCTCGGCCAGCTCGCCCGACGGCGCTCCGTTCCCGTTCTCGAACGTGGGGAAGCGCACCACGAATCCGTTCTCGCCCCAGTCGACGATCCGGCCCCGAAGCTGGGCCGCGCTGCGCGCGTCCAGGATGACGCGGACGTCGCCGGCTTCGACGACCATCTCGTCCGGCCCGGCGTCCTCCTCGTCGACGAGCAGGAACTCCCACTCCGGCGCCAGAGGGCTCCCGCCCTCGCCGATATGGATCCGCAGCGCCGGCCGCTCCAGGTACTCCGCGATCGCGCGCACCTTCTCGCGCGCCGGCTCCGTGATGGTGAGCATCTGGTCACTCCGTTTCGGGGAGAACGAATCATAATAGGTTCATGTGGTGGGACGGTACCCCGGAAGGGGGGATGAGTGTCGGGGGCGTAGGGCGTAGGGATTAGGGCGTAGGGATTAGGGCTTAGGGCCTGGGCGTAGGGCGTAGGGCCTAGGCCTAGGGCTTAGGGCGTAGGGGCTGGGGGCTACCCAAGCCCTAGCCCCTAAGCCCTAAGCCCCGGGGCGGGGGTCAGGGGGCGGACGCTACCTGAGCCCTAAGCCCTAACCCCTGAGCTCTGACGCCTGAAACCCGACACCACCATGTCCATCCAGCGCCTTTCCGCCCTCGCGGCCGGACTCCTGATCCTCATCGGCTCAGCATGCGAGCCCACTGCCGACGACGTCACGACAGTAATCCTCGTACGCCACGCAGAGAGGGCCACGGTCGACGACCGGGACCCGCCGCTCAGCGCGGAGGGGGAGGCGCGGGCGGAAGCGTTGGCGGACGCGCTCGCGGACGCGGGCGTGACGGCGATCTACGCCACGCCGTACCGCCGCACCCGCGACAGCGCCGCTCCCCTCGCCCGTCGTCTCGGGCTGGAGATCCGCGACACGCAGGTCGAGGGCGGGATCGAGGCGCACGCCCGGGAGGTGGCCCGGCGCGTCGTCGGCGAGAACCGGGGCGGCGTCGTGCTCGTGGTGGGGCACAGCAACACCGTCCCGGCGATCGTCCGCGCGCTGACCGGATCACCGATCCCCGAGCTTTCCGAGGACGCGTACGGCGACCTCTTCATCGTGCAGGTGCCCGCCGGGGGTCAAGCTCGGCTGATCCGCGCCCGGTTCGGGAGGTGAGCCGCCCGTCGGCGTGCCGGCGCCCGGTTGGGGCGCAGCGTCGCTGCGCCGGTGGGTGACGGAGCACGGTCGCGGCGTACGGGGTGTAGAGTGAGGAGAGACCGGCGGCCGGCGTGCGCCTCGCGCACGCCGGCCGCGGCCTCGTTCGGACCGGCCGGAGGGACACCGGGAGCCGGCCCGGGAGGTGGGGGGCCGGGCAGGGAGATACCGGGACCCGGCTCCGGACATCGAAGGACCGGGCGGGGAGATGCCGGAACCCGGTCCCCGGAGGCCCATCGGGCCCGCTCAGAACGCCTCGGGCACCACGGCGATCCCGTTGCTATCCCAGCACGACGCGACGATGGTGTTCGCCGCGTCGCGCAGGAACCGCACGTGCCCCGGCTTCACGCAACCCTCGGGGAGCGCGTCGGTCTTCACCGAGACGATGTCACCGGACGCGTCGACCTCGATGATCGAGTACTGGGCGTCGTTGAACCCGACGCTCACGATGCGGCGGCCGAAGACGTCGATCCCGACCGGCCCGGCGGCGATCGCGCCCGCCTCCGTCACGCCCGCGATCGTGGGAACGCCGGTCCCGTCCCAGAGCACGACGGTGATACGCGAACCGGCGAAGTCGCTGACCGCACAGATCCCTGACCCGAGATCGCAGCGAATGCGCCGTGGGTCGGTGCCGACGAGATCCCCGACCTCGGTGATCGCCGGCTCGGCGCCGGTCAGGTCGATGTGGAAGACCTTCCCGGGACCTTCGTTCATCGCCGCGACGGCCACGACCTCGTCGGGGGGCGTAAAGGCCCCGGCCGGCGCTCCGCCCGCGACCGCGCTCTTCAGCATCCCCGCGCCCGAGAGGGCCGGGATCGTGACCGCGCCCGGCACCCAGTCGAAGATGCTGCGGTCCGGGCTGAACCGGATGAACTCGAGCTGAGAGCCCACCCCCGGGTAGCGGACGACGATCGCGCCCGCGCTCGGGTCGTCGGCGATCGGGACAGCGTCGACGAAAGTCCCGGACCGGAGGACGCACATCCCGAGCTCGCCGGTCTCGAACACGTCACAGGCGTAGGCACCCACGCCGCTCATCATCATGGCGGGGGAGCCCGTCTCGCCCTCGGGAACCGGCATCGCGAGCGCGTCGAAGTTGGTGCTGCCGACCACCCGATACTCCCCGAGCACCGTGCCGTCGCACGGGTCGATGGCGGCGGCACCGCCCTCGCCCGCCACTAGGAGCGCGGGGCAGTCATCCCCGTCTGCGAGAGCCGAGGCGAGGGGGCCCATGGGCCCGGCGTCCCCGGCTCGTTGACGCATGGGTCCGACGACCGCGGCGCGCGGCCCCTTGTGCCCGGCGACCGTGGCGTGCGCGGCGCCCGCGCCGGACCGGCCGATCGAGGGCGACGAAGCGGCCACGTGCGGGGAAGCCCCGTTCTCGCGCATGGGGAGGAAG
>VSDC01000336.1:0-3208 GCA_047459275.1 Gemmatimonadota bacterium | reverse complement strand
TCGACCGACCCGGCGCGGCCCAGTCGGAGATCCAGGTCGGCCACGCGGCCGCGCCCCGCACGACGCCGGACTTCTTCCCCCTCATCGTCCTCAACACCATCCTCGGCGGCGCCTTCACGTCCCGTTTGAACATGGCGTTGCGCGAGGAAAGAGGTTACACCTATGGTGCCGGGTCGCGCTTCGAGTTCCGGCTGGGGCCCGGGCCGTTCGTCGCCTCGTCGGCGGTGTTCACCGACGTGACGGACGACGCGCTCCGGATCTTCGTCGCCGAGATCCGCCGGATCCGCCAAGAAGTGGTCCCGGCCGAAGAGCTCGAGCGGGCCCGCAACTACGTCGCGCTCGGGTTGCCGCGCCAGCTCGAGACGACCGCGCAGATCGCCCGCACCATCGCCGACATCGAGCTCTACGGCCTGGGAGAGGACTACCTCGCCCGCTTCATCGAGCGCGTCCGGGCGGTGACCGCGGAGGAGGTTCTGCGCGCGGCACGATCGTACCTCGACCCCGACCACATGGCGCTCGTCGTCGTCGGGGACCGGGCCCGGATCGAGGAGCCGCTGCGGGCCCTAGGGCTCGGGCCGGTCGAGGTGCGCTAGACGATCACGATCCTACGGGGAAGGGTGGAGCACCGTGGTTCGAATCCCATTCGAGACCCATCGATTGGACAACGGGCTGCGCGTGGTCCTCTCGCGCGACCCATCCGTGCCCGTCGTCGCGATCAACCTCTGGTACGGCGTCGGTTCGCGGAACGAGAGGCCCGGCCGGACCGGATTCGCGCACCTCTTCGAGCACATGATGTTCCAGGGCTCGGCGCACGTCCCGGAGACGGCCCACTTCGCGCTGATCGAGCAGGCGGGCGGCTCCCTGAACGGCTCGACCTGGCTCGACCGGACCAACTACTTCGAGACGCTCCCGGCGCATTACCTCGAGCTGGGGCTCTGGCTCGAGTCCGACCGCATGGGCTGGCTCCTGCCGGCGATGACCCAGGAGAAGCTCGACAACCAGCGGGACGTGGTGAAGAACGAACGCCGCTGGCGGGTGGACAATCAGCCGTACGGCGACTGGGACGAGCGGATCCAGGCGATGGTCTACCCGCCGGACCACCCGTATCACCACTCGGTGATCGGCTCGATGGAGGACCTGGACGCGGCGACCCTGGAGGACGTCGAGGCGTTCTTCCGCACTTACTACGCGCCCAACAACGCGGTACTCACCCTTTGCGGCGAGTTCGACCCCGCCGAGGCGCGTGACCTGATCGAACGCTACTTCGGCGAGATCCCGCGCGGGCCCGAGGTGCCGCCGCTCCCGGGCCGGACCGAGATCCCGCCCCTGATCGGCGAGGAGGTCAGGCAACGCGTCGAGCAGGACATCTCCCTGCCGCGTGTCTACCTCGCGTACCGGATCCCCCCGTACGGCGACGACGGGTTTTACGCCGCCGCCGTCGCGTCCTACGTCCTGGCCTGGGGCAAGGCGTCGCGTCTGTACCGTTCCCTGGTCCGCGACCGGCGGCTTGCCCAGGACGTGGTCGCCTACGCCTTCCCGATCGTGGTCGGCTCGGCGATGCTGGTGCTCTGGTCCACCGCCCGCCCCGGCGTCGAGCCCGAGTGCCTCGAGCGCGCGCTCCTCGAGGAGATCGAAGGTCTCGCAGATGTCCAGGATCCCGAAGTCGAACGCGCCATACATCTCATCGAGACCCGGCGTCTGATCGACCTCCAGCGCGTCGATGAGCGCGCGGACCAGCTCTCGATGTTCACCATGCTCTTCGACGATCCCGACCGGATCAACACCGAGCTGGACCGCATCAAGGCGGTGACGACGGCCGACGTGCGTCGCTTCGCCGAGCGCTACCTCGGAGCCGACAATCGCGCCGTGCTGTGGTACGTCCCCCGCGGCCAGGGAGGCGCAGCATGAGCACCGTCCAGCGCGACCGGCCGCCGGCTCCGGGCCCGATCCGGCCCCTGGTCTTCCCGACCATCGAGCGCCGCCGTCTCGACAACGACCTCGCCGTCCTGGCGGCCCGCCACGGCAACCTGCCGCTCGTGACGGCGATGCTCGTCGTCGACGCGGGCGCGGCGGGCGACCCTGCCCGCAAGGCGGGACTCGCCAAACTCACGACCGACGCCCTCGAAACCGGCACCCGCACCCGATCGGCCGACCAGATCGCCTGGGAGCTCGAGCACCTCGGGATCGAGATCGACGCCGCGGCCACCTGGGATGCGGCCATTCTGAGCGTCACGGCGCCGCGCGAGCGCCTCGAGGCGGCTCTCGAGCTCTTCGCCGACATCGTGCGGCACCCCGCCTTTCCCGAGGCGGAGGTCGAACGGCTCCGTGACGAGCAGCTCGCCACCATCATGCAGAATCGCAAGGAGCCGCGCGCCCTCGCCAACGACATGGCGGCCCATTTCATCTTCGCCGAGGGCGTCCCCTACGGCCGGCCGCTGATCGGGACCACCGCGTCCGTGCAGGCGCTCACCCGCGACGACGTCGAGGCGTTCTACCGCACGCACTACCTCCCGAACGCCTCGTCGCTCCTCTTCGTGGGCGATATCGATGCAGACATGGCCCACGGCCTCGCCGACCGCCACTTCGGGGAGTGGCCGGCGGGGCAGCCCACGACCGCCGAGTTCGAGGTCGTCCCCGGCGTCGAGACGCGTACCATCTTCATTGTGGACCGGCCCGGGTCCGTCCAGTCCGAGATCCGCATCGGCGACATCGGCGTCGCGCGCCACCACGAGGACTATTTCCCGCTCCTCGTCATGAACACCATCTTGGGCGGCGCCTTCACCAGCCGCCTCAACCTGAGCCTGCGCGAACGCCATGGCTTCACCTACGGTGCGAGGAGTGGCTTCGCGTTCCGCAAGCGCCCGGGTCCGTTCATCGTCCAGGTCGCCGTGGCCACCGAGGTCACCGCGCGCGCCGTCGAGGAGGCGCTCAAGGAGATGGCCGCGCTGCGGGACGAGGGCGCGACCGAGCAAGAAGTCGCCGCGGCGCGCGACTACCTCCGCGGCGTGCTCCCGCTCCAGCTCCAGACCACCGAGCAGCTCGCCTCCCGCCTGGCGGACATCGTCATCTTCGACCTGCCGGACGACTACTTCCAGCAGTACCGCCAGCGGATCGCCGAAGTCTCGCCCGAGGACGTGCACCGCGTGGCGCGGGAGCACCTCCGCCTCGACCGGCTCGCCATCGTCATCGTCGGCGACGCCGAACGCAT
>VSDC01000335.1:0-3231 GCA_047459275.1 Gemmatimonadota bacterium | reverse complement strand
CGCCTGTTGCCGCGATGGCGCGAACCCGCAGCGGTGGCGGGACCTCCTGATCGCGCTGGGGCAGGCGGAGGCGCAACTCCCCCGCAGCCCGAAGTTCACGGCCGAGAAAGGGCTCCGTCCCCTGCCGCAGCTCAGCGCGGAATGGCTCGCCGCGGCGGGCTACGAACACTCGGTCGAGCTGCGGTTGGCGACGGCGTTCGCGTCGCAGCACGGCCTCGACACGAAGGGCGAGATCGATCGGAAAGACTCCGTACGCCGACACTTCCTCCCGCTGGACCGCTCTCGGCTGCGTTTCGCGCTGCAAGGGGAGGCGCTCGCCACCGGCCCGGAAGTCGTCTGCGTGGCCGACGATCTCGAAACCGTTGCGCTCGCCCTCGTGGGACGGCGGCTCGTCGAGGCGGGACAGAAGGGACTTCCTCAGCTCCCGCTCACGCCTATCCCGGGGGCGGAGGCGTCGATCGATGACATCGCACGATTCCTCGCCGGCGACGTCGACGATCGTTTGATCCTCGACCTCGCGCGGCCGCTGATGGCGCTCGATTGGTCCAGGTTCCGGCGTCCTGCGGAGCATTCGAGGGAGACTCGATACGGTTCGCTCGGGTTCTACGGCCTGGTCCGGCTCGCCTACTGGCCCGGGCCGCTCCGCCTGCGGAAGGGAACCGAACCGGTCGCGGTCCCGCTCGATCCGTCGATCTTCGCGCTCCTGAGAACAGGCGACCTGGTCCGGGCGTCGGCCGCGGCGATCCGGCGACTCTCGGCAGCCGGACTGCGCCCACACCTCCGCGTCGTCGCGGGCGACCCGGAACTCGCCCGCCGTGTGGCCGCTGCACTCGCCTTCCCGATCACGGCGAGCGACGCCCGGGGGCTCGCGCTGCGCCTGACCCGGCCGGAACTGGAAGAATCCGTGGAGATCGAGGAAGCAGTACCTGCCAGTCACCACTCGTTCTAAGGAGATGATCCGCCATGAGCATCGACCTCACGCCTCTGAAGAACGCTCGTCGCCTGCTCTTCAGCGTGCCGCTCAAGCCGATCCAGGGCACGCGGTTCCAGCCGACGGGCTTCCCCGATCTGGGCGCCGCCGTCTACCAGGCGGGTGACAAGACGTATCTCCTCGTCGAGAGCGCGCAGAGCATGGCGAACCGTCTCGAAGCCGTGTGCTGGGACGATGCCGTCAACGACCTGCGTCCACCGCTCAAGGGGCTGAGTTACATCCGGGTCGAGCAGGATGGGGAGTACCTCACCAGCTCGATCATGGAGGCGCACCGGATCAACAGCCCGTACATCCTCGAGAGCAAGGACCGGACGTTCTTCGAGACGCTCAAGGCCGACGTCGCGCGCCTCGCGGAGGGGCCGATCGATCGCCGCGCGCTGGCCGCCGCGCTGCTTCGATACGACGTGAACAGCCTCCTGCACGGCGTCTTCCTCGCCAAGAGCGACCTCGCCGGCGGCCGGCTTCGTCTGTCCCGTGCGCTCTCGGCGTTCATCGAGGCCGAGGGGGTCCAGGTGGCCGCGTCGGGCGGCGTGAAGAACGACCACGTGAACCCTGCGGGGGACACCAGCAAGGGGTTCGGGAACGTTCCGTTCCATCGCGAGGAGTACACCGCGGAGAAGATTACCGCCTACTTCAACCTGGACCTGTCGCAGATCCGGGGGTACGGCCTGGACGAGGCCGTCGAGCGGATGTTGATCCTGCTCGCGCTGTACAAGATCCGGGCGCTCCTCGATGGCGATCTGCGGCTGCGTACCGCGTGCGACCTCACGCTCGGCGACCCGACGGCGCCGATCGTGGCGGATTCGCCGGCGGGCTTCGCTCTCCCGTCGCTCCAGGCGCTGGAGGCGGAGCTGCCCCAGGCGATCGCCGCGTGCAAGGACCGGATGGCCGGCGTGACTACCGTGGTCTACAGCAAGTAGGTGGGCCATGGCGACGATCGCCCTGCGCTTCCCCGGCGGGCAGTATCACGCCACGCCGTGGGGGAAGCACGTGAACGAAGGGGATGTCGAGTGGCCGCCGAGCCCCTGGCGGCTCCTCCGGGCCCTGCTCGCGACGGGGTTCACGAAGCTGGGGTGGACGAGCGTCCCGGACGAGGCCGCGGCGCTCGTGGGCCGGCTGGCCGAGGTGCTGCCGAGCTACCGGCTGCCGGCCGGCGTCGTGGCGCACACGCGGCACTACATGCCGACGTGGTCGAAGCCCACGAAGGTCATCGATGCCTTCATCCGCCTGGACCCGAACGACGAGCTCCTGATCCACTACCCGGTCGATCTGGCACCGGGTGTGTTGGAGCTCTTGGAGCGCCTCGTCACCCATCTTCCCTACCTGGGCCGGGCGGAGAGCTGGGTGGAGGGCCGGCTGGTCGACGACGTGGAGCCGAGTGCGGGGTGGTGTCGGCCCGTCGCGACCGGAACGGGCTCGCTCCCGGACCGCGGGGAGGAGCAGGTCTCGCTGCTCGCGCCGGTGTCGGCCGCCGAGTATGCGGCCTGGCGCGAGTCCGCGCTCGCCCGGGATCTGGCCGAGTTCGAGACCCAGAGGGGAAAGAAGCCGACGCCGAAGGATCGGGAGCGGCTGGAGGCGCCGTATCCGAAAGACCTGGTGGCCTGTCTGCTCGTGGAGACCGCGGATCTGCAGCGGCACGGATGGAGCCAGCCGCCGGGCTCGCGGCGCGTCCTCTACACACGGCCGGCGCAGGTTGTCGAAACCCGGCCCGCGGTCTCGGTGAGGAGCCGACGAGCCGCTCGCCCCGTGGAGGCCGCACTCCTCGCCCTGGCCTCGGACACCCGGCGGGGAAATGTGCTCCCGCCGTTCACCCGGTGTCTGCCGCAGGCCGAACTGCTACACCAGTCGTTGATCAGCCTATTGGGCGAACGCGCGCCCGAGTGCGCGGTGCTCACCGGGCGGGACCCGGAGACGGGCCAGCCTCTCGGTGGGCGCCACGATCACGCTCACTACCTGCCGCTCGATCTGGATGAGGACGGTCGCCTCGACCACGTCCTCATCCACGCGCGCATGGGGCTCGACGGTCTCGCCCAGGACGCCATTCGGCGGCTCAGCCGGACGTGGACCAAGGGCGACGACAGGGATCTGATCGTGACGTGTGCGGGGCTCGGGGATCTGGCCAGCTTCGCGGAACAGTTGCGGCTGCGGTCGGGGAAGCCGGTGCCGGCCCTGGGCATCTCGCGGCTGTGGGCGAGCGTGACCCCGTTCGTCCCACCGCGATACATCCGCCCGCGAGGACA
>VSDC01000334.1:0-3245 GCA_047459275.1 Gemmatimonadota bacterium | reverse complement strand
TCTCGAAGATCTACGAGATGGTCATCAACAACGACCCGACGTACGCGTACCTGCTCGCGGCGAACCACCGCGTCGACCAGAAGCTCGTCATGGCGCACGTCTGCGGCCACGGCGACTTCTTCAAGCACAACTTCTCGTTCGCGCACACGAACCGGAAGATGGTCGACGAGATGGCGAACCACGCCACCCGCGTCCGTCGCTACATGGAGCTGCACGGCGTGGACGAGGTCGAGCGCTTCCTCGACCGGTGCCTCTCGATCGACAACCTGATCGACTACAACGCCCCGCACATCAAGCGCCGGCCATCGGATGAGGAAGACGAGTTCCCGAGCGCGGAGCCCAAGAAACTCCGCGCCAAGGAGTACATGGACGAGTACATCAACCCCGCGCCGGTCCTCGAGGCCGAGCGACGTCGCCTGGAGGAAGCGCGCCGCCGCGAGGAACGCTTCCCTTCGCGCCCCGAGCGCGACGTCATGCTCTTCCTCCTCGAGCACGCGCCGCTGCGCAACTGGGAGCGGGACGTGCTCGGCATCGTGCGCGAGGAGGCCTACTACTTCGCGCCGCAGGGGCGGACCAAGATCATGAACGAGGGGTGGGCCAGCTACTGGCACTCCAAGATCATGACCGAGAAGATGCTCGAGCCGTCCGAGCTGATCGACTACGCGGACCACCACTCCGGCACGATGGCGCCCTACCCGGGGCGTCTCAACCCGTACAAGCTCGGCCTCGAGCTCTGGCGCGACATCGAGGAGCGCTGGGACAAGGGCCGCCACGGCCCCGAGTGGGAGGCCTGCGACGACTTCGAGGCCCGCAAGCGATGGGACACCGGGGACATGAAGGGCCGCGAGAAGATCTTCGAGGTGCGTCGCCACTACAACGACGTCACCTTCATCGACGAGTTCCTGACGCCCGAGTTCGTCCGGCGGCACGGCCTCTTCACGTACGACTACGACCCCGCCAGCAAGCAGTACGTGATCAGCGCCCGCGACTTCGCTGCCGTGAAGGAGCGGCTCCTCTTCTCGCTGACGAACTTCGGCCAGCCGGTCATCGAGGTCGCGGACGCGAACCACCTCAACCGCGGCGAGCTCGTGCTCCTGCACCGCTACGAGGGCGTGCCGCTCAAGGTCGACCTGGCGCTGGAGACGCTGGAAAACGTGCACGCGCTCTGGAAGCGCCCGGTGCACCTCGAGACGTGGCTGGACGACGAGCCCGTGGTCCTGAGCTACGACGGCACGGAGCACCGCACGGAGCCGCGGTCGGAGTAGGCGCGGCGCTGGATGAGCCGGCGGTGAGGGCTTAGGGCTTAGGGCGTAGGGCTTGGGGGTCAGGGGTCAGGGCTTGGGGGTCGGGGCGCGGGCGGCGGGAGCCACCCGCGCCCCGTCTACTGCGCTGGCGTGACGCACACGCGGCTTTCCACACCCCGGGCAATACTTCCACCCCTCCTCGAGCGCCGCGCCGCAGTCGCATCGCACGCGAAGCGTGCGCCCGCACCCCGGGCAGGCGTTGAACCCGTGGCGGATCGACGTCCCGCACTCGGGGCAGACGGGCGCCTCGTCGGCCAGCAGCGACAGCAGCGGCCGCACCTCCTCGAGCGACGTGAGCCCCGACCGCACCTTGTTCCACGTGTCCGCGGCCAGGGGCATCATCCCGGCGGCGCGGGCGACGTCGCGGATCGCGTCCGCCGACGCGCGGCGTAGCACGAGGTTGCGGATCCGACTGTCCACCACCAGCAGCTCGAAGATCCCCACGCGGCCGTGGTAGCCGGTCCCGTCGCAGCGAGGGCAGCCGCGGGCAGCGAAGATCTCTGTCTCGCGGGCAGGCAGCCCGAGCCTCGCGAGCTCTTCCGGCGCCGCCACCCTCGGCTCACGGCAGTGGACGCACAGCCGCCGCGCCAGCCGCTGCGCCAGCACGCCGATCAGCGCCCCGGCGACGAGGTAGCGGGGCGTCCCCATCTCGACCAGCCGCGCCACGGCCCCCGGCGCGTCGTTCGTGTGCAAGGTCGACAGCACCAGGTGGCCGGTCAGCGCCGCGGCCATCCCCACCTCCGCGGTCTCGCGGTCGCGCATCTCGCCGACCATGATCACGTCCGGGTCCTGCCGGAGCACGGCGCGGAGCGCGGTCGCGAAGGTGAGCCCCGCGCGGCGGTGGACCTGGACCTGGGTCAGGCCCTCCAGCCTGTACTCGACCGGGTCCTCGAGGGTGATGATGTTGCGACGCTCGCGGTCGAGGGAGGCGAGGGCTGCGTAGAGCGTCGTCGTCTTGCCGCTCCCGGTCGGCCCGGTCACGAGGATGACGCCGTGGCCGCGGGTGAGGAGGTCGCCGAAGCGCTCCCGGGTCGTGCGGTCGAAGCCCAGCTCGTCCAGGTCGTGGCCGGTGCTGCCGCCGTCGAGGAGCCGGAGCACGACCTTCTCGCCGTCGTTGGCGGGGAGCGTCGAGACGCGCATCCCCAGCTCGCGGCCGTCGACCCGGGCGGCGGTGCGTCCGTCCTGCGGCAGGCGTTTCACCGCGATGTCGAGTCCGGCCATGATCTTGAGGCGCGAGACGACGGCGAGACCGGTGTGGTCGGGGAGGTCGAGGAGCGGGCGGAGCACGCCGTCGATGCGGGCGCGAACCCGGAGCTCGCGCCCGGCCGGCTCGATGTGGATGTCGCTCGCGCGGGCAGCGATCGCGCGGGCGAGGATGAGGTCGACGAGGGCGATGATGGGCGGCGCTTCCGACGCCCGGCGGAGCGCGGTCACCTCGTCGCCCGGGGCGACGAGCTCGTCGCGCGGGCCCGCCCCGTACACCGGACTCGCCTCGCCGACGACGCCGGCGCCCCGCCCCCTGGCCACGCCGGGCAACCGGGCGAGGAGCGCCTCGACGGCGGCTGGCCCGTAGGCCGCCGTGAGCGCCTGGTCGACGGCGGCGGGCGTCGCGACGACGGGCTCGATGCGGCGCCCGGTCTGGAAGCGCAGGTCGTCCAACGCCGTCGCGTCGAGTGGGTCGGCGGTCGCGAGTCGCAGCCCCCGCTCCGTGAGCGAGAGCGGGACGACGCGGTGGCGCAACGCCAGCGCGCGGTCCACGCACGCCAGCGCCGCCGGCTCGGGCGCGAGCGGCGGCTCGGCGTACGGCAGCCGGAGCTGCGCCGCGAGTGCCCTGGCAACGTGCTCCGCGTCCACCCCGTTCCGCACCAGCACCTCGCCCAGCCGCTCCCGCGTGCGACGTTGCTCCTCCAGCGCACTCTCGAGCTGCTCCTCCCCGATCGC
>VSDC01000333.1:0-3254 GCA_047459275.1 Gemmatimonadota bacterium | reverse complement strand
CACCCCGAGCGAGACGGCGGTGGGGATGTGGTAGAGGTCGGAGAGCAGCATCTTCACGCCGATGAAGACCAGCACGATGCTGAGCCCGAGCGGCAGGTAGTGGAAGCGGTGGATGATCCCGGCCAGGAGGAAGTAGAGCGAGCGCAGCCCCAGGATCGCCAGGATGTTCGACGTATAGACGATGAAGGGATCCTGGGTGATCGCAAAGATCGCCGGGATCGAATCAATGGCGAAGATGAGGTCGGTCGTCTCGACCAGCACCAGCACGACGAAGAGCGGGGTGGCCACGCGACGGAGCCTGCCCTCCTTGCCGACCGGCTCCTTTACGAAGAAGTGCTGGCCGTGGTAGGTGGTCGTCACCGGCAGATAGCGCCGCACGAGCCGAAGCACCGGATTGGCCTCGGGCTCGATGTCGTGCTCTTCTCCCCGGGCCATGCGAAGGCCGGTGAAGACGAGGAAGGCGCCGAAGACGTAGAGGATCCAGTGGAAGCGCTGGATGAGGAGCGCGCCCGCCCCGATCATGGTGCCGCGCATGAGGAGGGCGCCCAGCACGCCCCAGAACAACACGCGGTGCTGGTACTTCTGCGGGACGCCGAAGTAGCTGAAGATCAGGACGAAGACGAAGATGTTGTCGACGCTGAGCGCCTTCTCGATTAGATACCCCGTCAGGAACTCCAGCCCGGCCTCGGAGCCCCGGAAGTGGCAGACCCCCGCGCCGAAGGCCAGTGACAGGAGCACCCAGAAGATGCTCCAGGCCGCCGCCTCCTTGACGCGCACCTCGTGGGCTTCGCGATGGAAGACGAAGAGGTCGAGGGCAAGGAGCGCCAGGACGAGCGCGTTGAAGCCGCCCCAGAGCCACACGCCGCTCATCGGAGGCTCCAACGCTCGAATGTCCTCGAACGCGATGCGGCGCGGCTCCCGCCGCGCCGCATCTGCTCCCCGTTGTCACCACCGCTCACAGACGTACCCCGGAGCTCACGGACGCAGCGAGGCGCTCCAGCCGAGCGATACGCTCCTCCGTCGGCGGGTGCGTGGAGAAGAGGCGAGCGAAGCCGCCGCCGTGCGCCGCGAGGGGGTTGACCTGGGCCAGCGGGGCCACCGCCGGCGCGACGTTCATCGGGATCTGCCTCGCCGCCATCTCGAGCTTCCGCAGCGCACCGGCAAGTGCCAGCGGCTTGCCGCAGATCTCGGCGCCCACGGCGTCCGCCTTGAACTCGCGCTGCCGGCTGATCGCGAACTGGATCAGCATCGCCGCGATCGGCGCGACGAGCGCCATGATCAGCGCGGCGAACGGGTTGCCGTCGTCGTCGTCACGCCCGCCGGCGAACATCATCCCCCACATCGCCATGTCGCCGAGGAAGGAGATCGCACCCGCGAGGGTGGCGGTGAAGGTCTGGAGCAGCATGTCGCGGTTCTTGATGTGCGCCAGCTCGTGCGCGATCACGCCCTCCAGCTCCTCCCGATCGACCAGACGCATCAGGCCTTCCGTCACGCACACCACCGCGTTCTCGGGGTTCCGCCCCGTGGCGAAGGCGTTGGGCTGCGCGTGAGGCGCGATCGCGACCGTCGGCATCGGGAGACCGGCGCGCTGACGCAGGCGGTCGACCATCGCGTACAGCTCGGGAGCTTCGCGCTCCGTCACGACCCGCGCGCGGTACATGCGCAGGACCATCTTGGAGGAGGTGTAGTACATGATGAAGTTCATCGCGCCGGCCATGACCAGCGCGAAGATCATCCCGCTCTGGCCGGCCACCGCGCCGCCGAGCGCCACGAAGAGCGCGGTGAGACCGGCCATCAGGACGAAGACCTTGAGGTTGTGCATCCTCTCCTCTCCTCTCCACGAGATGGGACAAAGAAAAATGGCGAAACCTTCGCGCGTACGAACCCGGTTGGGGGTCCATCACGTGCGAAGGTCTCGCCTATTCCCTCAGGGAACCGGCCGGACCGTGCGCCTCGGGCGCAGTCCTGACGATCCGGCCGCGCGGACTTTCTCGCCCGCGTGGCTACTCCCCTTCCGCTGACTATGAAGATAGCAGGATCGGGGCCGTAGCTCAAGACCTGAGCAACATCTCGACACGGAACGGGTAGACAATCTCACCGTATCGGGGAAGCCATCGATGGCGTCGCGCCCCTCCATGGTCTGGACGAGCCGATGATCCGCCTGAGACGTTTTGCCCCGCTCCTCGTCGCGCTGCTGGCCGTGGCCGGCGCGCACGAGGCGTCGGCCTTGCGGGCCTGGGCGGAAGCCGCGCGGGTCCTGGACTCGCCCGCGGGCTCGCTTCCCCGCGACATCCTCGCCGACGGGAGCCACCTTCCCGCCCCGACGTACCTGGCGGGCGAGGGGGTCTCGCTGGACCGGCTCGCGGAGCGCGGTGCATCGCCGCGTCTGCCGACCGGCCCGGCTCGACTGCTGACCTCCGGCGTCGCCGAGCTACGCACTCTCACGCCCGAGTACAGCCGCATCCGCTCGATCCAGCGGTCGCACCTCGAGTTCGCGCCGATCCTGGCGGCCGCGCGGGCGGGAGTCCTGAAGTCCCTGAACACCGCACATCCTCCGCCCCGACCGGCGTGAGTCCGGGGGCCATCGCGCGCCCCCGGCGACCGTGAACGAACCGGTGGCCGAACCTCCCCCGTGCCGACGGCCGGGGCCGGGGTGCGGCCGGGACCGTAACGCCAATCGGGACCGGGGGCGCGGTCCGTCAGGGCGCACGCCCCCGGAGGAGGGGTGCAACCATGATCCTGGCAACGACAATCCTGCAGGCCGCGGAGGATGGAGGCCTTACGATCGGAGAGATTCTTGCGGACATTCCGCACGATGGTCCGGCGATCGTTGTTTACCTGCTCACCGCAGCCGCGACGGCGCTGATCTGGTGGGGTCACCGCCGGTCGGCCGCGAACGACCCGGCTTCAACCGGTCAGAGCGGCCGGCCCGGCGCGGGCACGAAAGCGCCGGACGCCGCGAGCGGAACGGCAACTCGGGGCCCAGCGAAATCGCCCGCGAAGGACCGTAGCCGCGGGTAGGGAACGTACATGCCGGGCCAGCGGGCCGGAACAGGCCCCGGACCGACGCGGCCGGGTGGGCGACGCCCACCCGGCCGCGTCCGCCTTCGACGCGCCGCGGCGACCCAGCTCACGGCCGGCGGGCCGACTCGCCGGTCGGCTCCCGGTCGCCCGCCACCCGGTACGCCGGTTGCACCCGGCGCCCGGCGTGAACCGGTTCTCACGCCTCTCGCGGGTCCAGCACACGGCATGGT
>VSDC01000332.1:0-3267 GCA_047459275.1 Gemmatimonadota bacterium | reverse complement strand
GCCAAGCTCCACCAGATCGATGGGAAGAGCTTCCGGCTCGAGAACGAGGCGGCGGCGCGCGAGGTCCTGGCCGACATCGAGGGGCATCCGTTCGACGTCGCCGAGGTCAAGCGGCGGGAGCAGCGGAAGAACCCGCCGGCGCCCTTCACCACGAGCACGCTGCAGCAGGAGGCGGCGAAGCGCCTCGGTTTCTCCGCCCAGAAGACGATGCGCGTCGCCCAGCAGCTCTACGAGGGGGTCGACCTCGGTGCGGAAGGTGCGACGGGGCTCATCACGTACATGCGCACGGACTCGACGCGCGTCTCGGCCGAGGCGGCCGCGGTGGCGCGCGCCCTCGTCGCCGAGAACTTCGGTGAACGCTTCGCCGCACCGGGCGGTCCGCGTCTCTGGACGGGCCGCCAGCAGCGCGGGGCGCAGGAGGCTCACGAGGCGATCCGCCCGACCGACGCGCGTCGCCGCCCCGAGTCCGTCAAGCAGTACCTGGACCCGGATCAGTTCCGCCTGTACGAGCTGATCTGGTTGCGCTTCGTAGCCGGGCAGATGGCGCCGGCGGTGTACGACACGACGACCGTCGACTTCGAGCTCGAGGGCCGGCGCAACTCCGGTCGCCGGTACACGTTCCGCGCAACGGGCTCGATCGTGAAGTTCGAGGGCTTCACGCGGCTGTACCAGGAGGCCCGGGAAGACGGTGACAAGCAGACGCTGGACGACCTGGCGCCGCTTCCGGAGCTAGCGCCCGGGGACCGCTGCCGGCTGCACGAGCTGGTTCCGGCGCAGCACTTCACGCAGCCGCCGCCGCGCTACAGCGAGGCGAGTCTCGTGAAGGAGCTGGAGAAGCTGGGGATCGGACGGCCTTCCACGTACGCGCAGATCATCTCGACGCTCCGGGATCGCAAGTACGTGGAAATGAAGCAGAAGCGCTTCCACCCCACGGCTCTCGGGGAGACAGTGGCGAAGATGCTGGTGAAGCTCTTCCCGGACCTCTTCGACGTCCGCTTCACGAGCGAAATGGAGACCGGGCTCGACCGGATCGAAGAGGGCGAGCAGGACTGGCGTCAGCTCCTGGAGGAATTCTACGAGCCGTTCCAGCGCCAGCTCGCCGAGGGGGAGCGGAAGTCGGACGAAGTGCTGCGCGAGGTGGTCGCCGCGGATGCGGAGAGCTGCCCCCAGTGCGGCAAGCCGTTGCAGCTCAGGTGGTCGCGCCACGGCCGGTTCTTCGGCTGCACGGGTTACCCCGAGTGCACGTACACGAAGCCGCTGGACCGGAAGGAGCGGAAGGAGCCGAAGCCGATCGGGAGGTCGTGCCCCGAGTGCGGCGGCGAGCTGGTCGAGCGGGAAGGTCGACTGGGCGCGTTCATCGCGTGCAGCAATTATCCGAAGTGCAAGCACACGGAACCCGTGACCATCCCGGGGTTGAAGTGCCCGAGGTGCGGCGAGGGCGGCATCGCGGAGAAGCGGAGCCGGCGCGGGAGGGTGTTCTGGGGCTGCACGCGCTACCCGGACTGCGACTGGTCGAGCTGGGACCGCCCGGTGCCTGGGCCTTGCCCGGATTGCGGCAATGGGTACCTGGTGGAGAAGAGCACGAAGGCGCGGGGCGATTTCCTGAAGTGCCCGCAGTGCAGTGGGGAGTTCGAGCCGGGCACGATCGAGCTCGCGGGCGTCGAGCAGTGAGTCGTATCGGGCAGGACAGGAGGTAGGATTGGCGAAGGTCACCGTCGTCGGAGGCGGGCTCGCGGGGTGTGAAGCGGCGTGGCAGCTCGCGGAGCGAGGCCACGACGTCACGCTCATCGAGATGCGTCCGGTACGGAGGACCCCGGCGCACCAGACCGACCGGCTGGCGGAGCTGGTCTGCACCAACTCCTTCAAGAGCACCGATCCGACGAATGCGCATGGTCTCCTCAAGACGGAAATGGCGGCGCTCGGATCGCTGCTCCTCGCGGCGGCCGAAGAGGCGCGGATTCCCGCCGGTGCCGCACTCGCGGTCGATCGGGACATCTTCTCGGCGCGGATGACGGAGCTGATCGCCGGACATCCGCGCATCACGATCGAGCGGCGGGAGGTCACCACGCTTCCCGAAGGGCCGACCGTCCTGGCCACGGGCCCGCTCACGTCCAATGCGCTGGCCGAGGAGATCGCCGCGCTCCTCGGAGGCGACGGACTCGCCTTCTACGACGCGATCGCGCCGATCGTGAGCGGCGACTCGATCGACATGAGCGTCGCGTACTTCCTCTCGCGCTACGGCAAGGGTGGTGGCGACGACTACCTCAACTGCCCGCTGGATCGCGACCAGTACCTGGCCTTCGTCCGGGCGCTGCGCGAGGCGGACATCTATCCCGGCCGCGAGTGGGAGAACATCGTCATCGACGGGGAGGGCTCGGCGCGGGCCTCCGAATCGGGTGACGATCCGGCCGACGCACGGGGCGGCTTCTCCGGCGCCCCGGGGCGTCTCGGACCCGGCGGCGTGCCGTACTTCGAGGGGTGCCTGCCGATCGAGGTGCTGGCGGCGCGCGGCGACGACACGCTCCGGTTCGGCCCGATGAAGCCGGTGGGGCTGCCGGACCCACGGACCGGGCGGGAGCCTTATGCGGTGCTGCAGCTCCGGCGCGAAGACAAGGCCGGCCAGATGTGGAACCTGGTGGGGTTCCAGACGCGGCTCCGCACGGGCGAGCAGCGGCGCGTCTTCCGCATGATCCCGGGTCTCGAGAACGCGGAATTCCTGCGTTACGGCTCGATCCACAGGAACACGTACCTGAACTTCCCGGCCCACCTGAACGCCTACGGTGCGCATCCGTCGCGCCCGGACTTGATCTTCGCCGGCCAGCTCACGGGGGTCGAGGGGTACACGGAATCGGCGGCCTCCGGGATTCTCGCGGGCGTGAACCTGGACCGCATCGTCCGCGGCCTCGAGCCCGTGCTCCCGCCGTCGACGACGATGCTGGGCGGGCTCTACCGCTACCTGCGGGAAGGCGACCCGAAGGCGTTCGCGCCGATGAACTCCAACTTCGGGCTCCTGGATCCGCTCCGGGAGCGGATTCGCGACAAGCGTGCGAAGCGCGAGCGTCTCGTGGAACGGGCGCGGCGCGACTTCGCCGCCTGGATGCGCGAGCACGGCATCGAGCCCGTCGAGGCCGGGGCGGGGGCGACGGCGTGATCGCGACGGCAACAGGGGGCGCGGCGTGATCGCCGAGTTCATCCGGCACCTGGCGGACGGACGGCAGCTCAGCCCGCACACGGTGGCGGCGTACCGCCGGGACCTCACGGAATTCG
>VSDC01000331.1:0-3275 GCA_047459275.1 Gemmatimonadota bacterium | reverse complement strand
CCCCCATACAACCTATACGGCACCCACAACACCAGCGCGCCCAATCGCTCCCGCCACCGCTGCGACGCCGGCCGCGCGCGCCACGCCTCCTCCGTGATCTCGCGGGCGGAGGCGAGGTCCTCGAGGAACTGCCGCTCGAGGGCGCCCGCCAGGGCAACGTCCTGGATCTCGACGTCCAGCTCGTAGTTCCCGGTGAAGCTGAAGGGGTTGAGGTTGCTGGATCCGATCAGTGCGAGCGCGCCGTCGGCGACGACCGTCTTGGCGTGGAGCATGGGGCCGGTCCACTCGTAGATCCGCACGCCGGCGCGGAGCAGGGCCCCGAAATGTGCCCGTGCGGCCTGGTTCAGGAGCGGCACATCGGACCGGCCGGGGACGAGGAGCCGGACGTCGACGCCGGCGCGGGCGGCGGCGGCGAGCGCGCGGCGCAGCGACACCGGGGCGAGGGGGTAGGCGCCGGTCACGTAGAGGGACCGGCCGGCCATCGCCGCCAGGATCTGATAGAGGCGATACGCCCGCGCGTGGGCCGGCGGGCCGTCGACGACGCGCACCGCGACATCGCCGGCGTCGCCCGTGGGTGTGTCGATGGGCGTCGGCGTCCGGCCGCCGGCCCGGCGCCACATCCGGATGAAGGCGCGGTCCAGCTCCCTGGCGACGGGGCCCTCGAGGAGAACGGCCGTGTCGCGCCAGCACGGCCCGATGCCGTCGCCGAGCCACTCGCCGCCGATGCAGAGCCCGCCGATCACTGCCGTCCGGCCGTCGGCGACGAGCAGCTTGCGATGGTCGCGGAAGAGCACCGCGTGCGGCCTCCGCAGCGACGGCGGGCCGAAGGCGAGGACCTCGCACCCGGCGTCGCGCAGGCGATTCCAGAACGACCGCGGCGTGCGAATCGAGCCGAACCAGTCGTAGAGGACCCGCACCTCGACGCCGGCCCGGGCGCGTTCGATCAGCGCGTCCGCGAACCGGCGCCCGACGTCGTCGCCCCGGAAGATGTAGTTCTCGAAGTGGATGCACCTCTCGGCCGCGGCGATCAGCTCGAGCATCGCCGGGTAGGCGCGCGGCCCGTCGATCAGCAGCCTCGCGGCGTTGCCGTGGACGAGGCGCGACTCCGCCGCACGCCGGAGCCCGCGCTGGAACAACGACCCGAGCCGCGGCCGGCGCCGGTGCCGGGCGCCGGCGCCGTCGTCCCGGCGCATCAGGCGAACCGCTCCAGGAACCGGATCAGCGCCGCCTCTTCCGGATAGTACGGGATCGGCGACTCCGCGTGGACCGTCTGCGGCTCCGGCGGCGCGTGCGTCTCGATCGTGAGTCCCCGCAGGTACCCCTCCAGCACCGCCGGATGCACGTAGGCGTTCCTGCAGATCGTGGGCGTGTTGCCCAGCTCGGTGGCGACGAGACGGCAGCAGAGCGCGACGTTGCGACGCGCCTCCCGCTCGGAGGCGGCGGGGCCGAGGTCGGCCAGGATCGTGGCCGCGCGCACCGTCCCGCCGAAGGTGCGCAGGTCCTTGGACGTGTACCGGCCGCCCAGCACCTCACGGATGTAGCGGTTGACCATCCCTGCGGTCACGTTCCGGACCCGCCCGGCGCCGTCGACGTAGCGGAAAAGGCGACTGCCCGGCAGCTCCAGCAGCTCGGTCATGATCTCGACCAGCGGCGTGTCGGCCACCACGCGCCGCTGATCGACCCGCCGCTTCCCCACGTACGTGAAGACGAGGTCGTTCCCGCGGATCTCGAGGTGGCTCTTCCGCAGCGTGCAGATCCCGAACGTGCGGTTACGGACTGCGTAGCGCTCGCTGCCGACGCGGAAGAACGCGCGGCTCATGAGGCGCACGACCGTCGCCAGGACCTTTTCGCGCCCGAGCCCATCGGCGCGCAGGTGCTCGTTCGTCGTCTGGCGCAACACGGGGAGCACCCGGGCGTAGCGCAGGACCCGCCCCCACTTCCGCCGGTCCCGGTGCACCACGTGCTCCGCGCTGTAGATGTACTGCTTGCGGCCGGCGCGGTCGTAGCCGAATGCCTGGACCTTGCCACACGGGTCGGGCGAGATCCTGACCCCGGTCCACCCCGGCGGCACGGCGAGCGCCGCGATGCGCATGAGGTCCTCCTCCGACTGCACCGGCGTGCCGTCCGCCGTCACGTAGCGGAACCCTTCCTCGGGCGAGCCGATCCGTCGCCACCACGTTTCCGTTCCTGCTCCCATCCGGTAGGTCGGCGGTACACGGTCCGTGCCAGGGTGCCCGCGGCACGATTATGGCCCCTCTTCTCCCGCAGGACTCCGGTCGCTGGGAGGTTCGATCATGGATACCGCCGTCGCCCTGGTGGGCGCGTACCTGCGATTCAACGGTTACATCTCGCTTCCCGAGCAGCCCATCCTCGTCGGCCAGGGCCGGCCGTGGCGCTACCACACGGCGACCGATCTCGACATCCTGGCCGTGCGCTTCCCCCACGCGGCGGTCATCGTTCCCCGCGACCGCGGCGGCCCGCCCTGGCAGAACGAAGACCTGCGCCTCGCCACGGACCCCATGCTCGACCTGCACGACGGCACCGTGGACGTGCTCGTCTGCGAGGTCAAGGAAGGCCGCCCGCGCCTGAACGACGCTCTTCGGGACCCGACCGTCCTCATGGCCGCGCTCAGCCGCCTGGACGCCGGGTTCGACGACCCGCTCGAACGGATCATCCGGGGCCTCATCGAGCGAGGCGAGGCGAAGACCGAGGCAGGCGGGCGACGGTGGCGCTTCCGCCTCGTCGCCTTCGGCGACGGCTCGCCCGTGATCGAGGGCGGGCCGTTCCACTCGATCCCGCTGCGGCACGCGGCGCTGTTCCTCATGCGGACCATGGCCGAGCACCGGCAGGTCTGGCGGGACGCACAGTTCGGCGACGCCGTGCTCGATTTCCTCCACCTCCTCGACAAGCTCGGCCTCGGGATGAAGTGGATCGCGACGCAGACGCGCATCGAATGGGCGGGCGCCGCCGGCGGCAGCGCTACCAACCCGCCGTCGAGCGCGGCCGAAAATGCGGTCGGCGCCACGACCGACTCCGCGGCCGGCGGCATGGGCGGTGCAATCGTGGAGGGGGGTGCGGGCAGTGCGGGGTCGGTGGGCGATCACGATCGTGCCGTGGAGGAGGGAAATGACGCAGCCGTCGCGCACGACCGAGACGATCAATCCGGATTACGAGGCGATCCGCGAGATCATGCACGCGGTACGCGACCGGCTCACGGTGCCTGATCGCGCGACCCTGGCCGTGGGGCTCATCGGCCACCTGGCCACGCTGATGAA
>VSDC01000330.1:0-3277 GCA_047459275.1 Gemmatimonadota bacterium | reverse complement strand
CCGCGGCGCCCCAGTTGCTTCTCGATCCGTTCCACCAGCTCCTCGAGCCGGAACGGCTTCGGCACCACGTCCCCGACACCCCGCCGCGCGGCCTCTTCGCTCACGTCCGCATGCGGATACGCCGTAACCATCATCACCGGCAGCTCCGCCCACCTCTCGTCCGCCCGCAGGCGACGCAACACCTCCAGCCCCGACATTCCCGGCATCATGACGTCCATCACCACCAGATCCGGCGATTCGGACTCCAGGAGCTCCAGGAACTCGGCGCCACCCGGTGCCGTGCGGACGGCGTACCCCCTCCCCTGCAGCGCGATGTCCAGTCCGCGCAGCAATGCAGGGTCATCATCGACCACGAAGATCGTAGGCTCTTCGTTCGAGCGCGTCATGGGGTGGTGCTAATGTGCAAGACCGACGCCACCGCGCCGACGATCAGAACGCCGGATTATTGCATCGTTTTTCATCAGGGCGCCCGGCCCGGCGTGGCACGGCCGCCACACGGTGCCCCCATCATGTCCCGGCCAGCAGGGCAGCGGCACGTGATGGATCGAGGTTGCCGCCCGAGATGACGACCGCGATGCGGCCCGCGTCACCGCGCCATGCGCCGGAGAGGAGCGCGGCGGCGGTCGCCGCGCCCGAGAACTCCACGAACAGGCGCGACCGCGTGATGAGGCCGCGGGTGGCGTCGGCGATCGCCTCGTCGGTGACCGTGATGACGTCGTCGACGAGGTCGCGGGCGTGGGCGAACGTCAGGTCGCCGGGCCTGACGGGGAGGAGCCCATCCGCGATGCTGGAGCTGCTCTCGATGGTCGTGGGCGCGCCGGCGTCGAGGGAGCGGCGCATGGCGTTGGCGCCGACGGGCTCGACGCCGATCACGCGGCACTCGGGCCGCTGGCGCTTGATCCACGCGGCGATCCCGGCGAGGAGCCCTCCCCCGCCGACAGGGACGAGAATCGCATCGACATCCGGCCAATCCTCGAGGATCTCCACCCCCACGGTCCCCTGTCCGGCGATGATGTCGGGGTGGTCGAAAGGCGGCACGACGACGAGACCGCGTTCCCGAGCGATGGCCTCCGCGCGCTGCTGCCGCTCGAGGGAAGTGGTGCCCTCGAGGACCACCTCGGCGCCCAGCCTGCGCGCGCCCTCGCGCTTGACCTCCGGCGCGTTCGCGGGCATGACGACGACGGCGGGCACGCCAAACCTCCGGGCCGCGAAGGCGACGGCCTGGCCATGGTTGCCGGAGGAGTAGGTGATGACTCCGCGGCGGCGGGCATCCTCCGGGAGACGCGCGACCATGGTGTAGGCGCCGCGGATCTTGAAGGCGCCGATGGGCTGGAAGTTCTCGCACTTCAGCCGCACCTCGACGCCGACGGCCTCGGAGATCCAGTCTGCGGGGAGGAGCGGGGTGCGGACGGCGACGCCGCGCAGCAACTGCGCGGCGTCGCGGATCGAGTCCGGGTGTACCAGCGAGCTCATCCCCCGATCTCCTCCTCGAGGGACGGCGCGCCGCCGGCGGGTGCGAGATCGGTCTCCTCTTCCGCACCGCCGCCACTCGTGGTCCCGCCGTTGCCGCCGCTCGCCCCGCCGTTGCCGTTGGAGTCCTCGGAGACGAGGCGCGCGACGTCGACGACCGTATCGCCCTCCCCGAGCGTCACGAGGCGCACGCCCTGAGTAGCCCGGCCGATGACCCGGATCCCCTTCACCGCCTGACGATTCACGACGCCGTTCCGGGTGATCAGCATGACCTCGTCGTCCGGGAGGACCTCCTTGATCGCGATCACCTTCCCGGTCTTCTCCGTGATCCTGAAGTTGATCACGCCCTTCCCGCCGCGGTTCTGGAGGCGGTAGTCCCCGATGCGCGTCCGTTTGCCGGCGCCGTTCTCGCTCACGACGAGGAGCGTTGCATCCTCTCGCGTGCTCTTGCGGACGACGACCATGCCGACCACCCGATCCCCGTCGGCGAGCGTGATCCCCCGCACGCCGGTGGTCGCGCGCCCCATCTCCCGGACGTTCGACTCGTGGAACCGGATCGCCATCCCCTCCCGCGTGGCGAGGATGATCTCATCGTCACCCTCGGTGATCTGGACGTCGATCAGCTCGTCGCCCTCCTCGATGTTGATGGCGTTGATCCCGACGACGCGCACGTTCGAGTAGGCGCTCAGCGCGGTCTTCTTCACGATGCCGCGCCGGGTCGCGAACATCAGGAACTTGTCCGGGCTGAACTCGCGCACGGGGACGAGCGCGGCGATCTGCTCGTCCTCGCGCAGCCGCAGCAGGTTCACGATCGGCTTGCCCCGCGCCGCCCGCCCGGCCTGCGGGATGTCGTGGACCTTGAGCCAGTAGCAGTGGCCCTGGCGCGTGAAGAACATGAGGTAGTCGTGGGTCCGGGCCGTGAAGAGGTGCTCGACCCAGTCCTCTTCCTTGGTCTCCATCCCCACGAGCCCGCGCCCGCCGCGGCGCTGCGCCCGGTACGTGTCGACCGGGAGGCGCTTGATGTATCCCGCGTGGGAGACGGTGATGACCATCTCCTCGTCGGGGACCAGATCCTCGATCGTGAGGTCGGTGCTCTCGCCCACGATCTCGGTGCGGCGCTCGTCGCCGTAGGTCTCGGCGACCTCGCGCAGCTCCTTCTTGATGATCTCGAAGCGCTTCTCGCGGCTCTCGAGGATCGACCGCAGCTCGGCGATCAGGGCGCGGACCTCGGCCAGCTCCGTCTCGAGCTTCTCGATCTCCAGGCCGGTCAGCCGCGCGAGGCGCATGTCGAGGATCGCCTTCGCCTGGCGCTCGGAGAGTCCGAACCGTTCCTGGAGGCGCGCGCTCGCGGTCTCCGTATCCGGCGAGCTCTTGATCAGCTCGACGACCTCGTCGATGTTGTCGACGGCGATCTTGAGACCCTCGAGGATGTGTTCCCGCTCGAGAGCCTCGGCCAGGTCGTGCTCGGTCCGCCGAACGACCACCTCGTGCCGGTGGTCGATGAAGTGCTGGATCAGCTGCCTCAGATTCAGCACCTTCGGGATCCCGCCCTTCCACTCGCCGATCTTCTCACCCGGCACGAGGGCGAGGAGGATCACCCCGAAGGTCGACTGCATCTGCGTGTGCTTGTAGAGCTGATTGAGCACGATCTGCGGGATCGCGTCGCGCCTCAGCTCGATGACCACGCGGATCCCGTCGCGGTCGGACTCGTCACGCAGGTCGGTGATGTCCGTGATCTTCTTCTCCCGGACGAGCTCGGCGATCTGCTCGATCATCCGGGCCTTGTTGACCATGAACGGGATCTCGG
>VSDC01000329.1:0-3290 GCA_047459275.1 Gemmatimonadota bacterium | reverse complement strand
GAGAGCCCGACGTAGACGTGACGGCCGGTGAAGCCGGGCCACTCCTCGGAACGTTCGTCCAGGATGTTGTCGACGCCTGCGACGAGCTCGAATCCCCCTCGGATCGCGTACGCCGCCCGCGTGTCGAAGCGCAGGAACCCATCGCGCCACTCCGTCGCCTCCTCCGTCCTGCTCATTGGCGTGCGGCCGGTGTAGATGCCGGTGAGCGAGAAGCGCAGCCCTTCGGGGCGGGCGTAGCCCAGCGTCGCACGCGCGGAGTTGCGCGGCCGGCCCAGGAGGGGCTCGCCGGTCTCCGCGCGCTCGGCCCGCAGGAGCGAGTATCCGCCCTCGAGCCGCCAGCCGCCGCGGGTGACCCCCGCCTCGACCTCGAGGCCGCGTGTGAAGCCGTCGTCTACGTTGCCGTACGTGAAGACCGTGATCCCGGCCGAGTCGGCCACGGCCACCGTTTCGATGAAGTCATCGAATCGGTTCTCGAACGCCTGCACCCTCAGGTGCGTCCGGTCGCCGGCCCATTCCACGCTCGCCGTGACGTTCCGCGAGACCTCCGGCTCGAGGTCGGGGTTGCCGCGGACGGTGTAGCCGAAGCCCGGGCCGATGTTCAGGAACTCCATGTAGAGCTCCTTGAACGCGGGGGCACGGAAGCCTGTGCCGGCCGACGCCCGCACCGCGAGACGCTGGGTCGGCCGGTACATCGCGGCGAGGCGCGGCGTCCAGTGGGTGCCCCAGGGGTCGCTCCGGCTGTAGCGGACGCCGGGGACGAGTTGAACCGGGCCCAACGAGAGGGGGGTCTGCACGTACGCCTCGAGCAGCGTCGTCTCCCGCCGGCCGCCGACGACGCGGTCCGAGCGGACCGCCTCGCGTCGGGCTTCGATCCCCGCGTCCAGGGCGAAGTCGCCCAGCGTGAGCGCGTACACCAGCTCACCCTCGACCAGCCGCTGCGTTTCGCTCTCACCGGTCCCCTCCACCGGGACCTCTCGCAGCGCTTCCCGCGACAAGTGGTCGAACGCCGTGGCGTAGAGCGTCGGAGAGAGCCGATGCCGGCCGCGCTCCCACACCGCGCCCAACCGCCCGCTCCACTGCCGGTTGTCCACGAAGTGATAGAGCTGCCCTGCCCGCCACCGCTGACGCTCGTCCAGGAGCAGCCCGCTCGCCTCGAGCCGCAACCCCTCGAGCGGCGTGCGCCACCCCAGCTTCACCAGCCCATCCCACCGGCGCGACAGCGCGCCGTCCCCGGCATCCATCCCCGGGGCCAGATCCACCGAGCGCCGGCCCACGTCCACGAGGCCGGTCAGGCCGCCCACCCCGCCGACCACGTTCCCCGACACATCGACCCGCCCCTGGTCGCCCGCCGTCAGGTTCGCCGACGTCGTCCAGGTGGGGCCGTCCGGGCTGCGCGTGATCACGTTGACCACGCCGCCCATCGCTTCCGAGCCGTAGAGCGTCGACTGCGGCCCCTTCACCACCTCGATCCGCTCGATCATCGACGTCGGGATCCGGGAGAGGTCGATGGACCCGGAGAGCCTGCCGATGAAGGGCTGCCCGTCCAGGAGCACCAGCACCCGCTCCGAGCCAAGCCCCTGGATCATCACGCCGGTCCCCGCCGGGTGGCCGCCCTGGATCTCGATCCCCGTCCGCTCCGTCAGCACCGAGGCCAGGTCCGTCGCGCCGGTTTCCCGGATCTCGCGGCTCGTCACCAGCTCCGTCGCGACCGGCACGTCCGCCAGCCGCTGGAGCCGCCGCCCCGCCGTGACCACGAGCGCGCTCAGCATCACCGGCCGGGGCGTCAGCCGCAGCTCCAGCGGCGTCCCGTCGTACCGCGCGGCGTCGAGCCTGCGCTCCACCGGCGCGTAGGCGACGTGCTCCACCCGCAGCACGATCCGCCCTCCGGGGACCGCGTCGAGCCGCCACGCTCCGTCGCTCGCGGTCACGCCTTCCACCGGCCGGCCGGCGATGGCGCCGTCGGCCGGCTCCGCACGCACGCGCGCTCCGGCCACCGGCTGGCCCGTCGCCGCGTCGAGCACCCGCCCGACCAGCACGTGGGCCTGGCGGCCGGGCGGGCCGCCGCTCTCCCGGGCGACACCGCCCTGCCGCCCCGCCGCCGACGCCGGAAGGAGCGGGAGCGCGAGCAGCGCCGCCAGCACTGCCGCGCTGCGGATCGAGCCCCGTTCCGCCGCGCCCCGGCTCGAGCCGGTCACCGCCGCGCTCCGCACCCTTCCCATTCGAGCCGCCATTCCCGGGTCACCTGACCCGCGCATACCGGAACGTCACACGGCGCGGCTCGCCCGCCGGGCCGTAGTAGCCGATGAGCTGCACCTTGTAGACGGAATCGCCGCGCCGGATCAGGTAGACGTCGTACGTCGGCCAGATCTGGTGATTCCCCTGGAGGTTGTACCGGTACCACGGGTGCGCCACGAACACCCCGCCGAACGCATCGCCCTTGTAGAGCGCGCCCATCCCGCTCGCGTCCGTCACCTCGTCGAAGGTCATCCCCGAGAGCACGGCGCCCGCCTTGCCCGACCCGCTCACCCCGCCGTTCACCCGGATCGTCCACCCCTCGAACCACAGGTCCCACTCCGCGTCCGCCGTCACGAGCGAGGCCGTCTCCAGGTCCAGGTAGGCCGGCCCCGACGACACGTCCACCACCAGCTCCTGCGTCGGGCCGAACGGCGCGCCCGCCGAGGGCTGCACCGCGAACTCGACCGTCACCCGGCCCGCGTTCTCCTTCGTCGCGCCCTCGATGGCCGTCACATGGAACTTCGCGTACGCCGACCCGGACGCCGTGCGCAGCATCCACACGTTCTCCGCCGCCGCGGACACCGTGTGCGTCGCGAAGTCATACCGGTACCAGCCGTCGATCGCGGGCGCGAGCGCGTCCGATTCCCACGCCGACTCGTCCGAGGGGATGTCCGACGCCGTCACCGCCTCGAAATCCGCCAGCTCCGAAGCCGGCGTCATGGCGACGATCTCCGCATCCGTGGCATCGGCGTTCTGGCACACGCAGTAGCCCTGTACGCCGCCCGGCCCCGCCGCGCCGCCGTTCAGCATCACCGACGTCGCCTGGAACGCCATGTGCCAATCGGTCGACGCCTTCGGGTCGGATACCGTGACGACCTCGGCCGCGTCGCCGTCGAAAGCCACGTAGACCCACCCCTGGGACGCGTCGACGGTGAAGGTCGGGACCTCGGGCGTCTCGGGTCCGGCCGGTCCGTCCGAATCACTGCACGCCGCGGCGAGGACCGCGACGACTCCTATTCCGAGCAACCAACGCAATGCACGCACGAGCGCCTCCG
>VSDC01000328.1:0-3306 GCA_047459275.1 Gemmatimonadota bacterium | reverse complement strand
GCGAACATCCGGATCATCGAGGCCACGGCGAAGTACGCGAACATTCCCATGGAGAAGGTCTACGTGAACGTGGACCGGTATGGGAACATGAGCTCGGCGACGCTCCCGATCGCGCTCGACGAGGCGATCGAGGAGGGGCGGGTCAAGCCGGGCGCCAACATCCTCATGGTCGCGTTCGGCGCCGGATTCACCTGGGCCTCGACCGTAATGCGATGGTAGCACTCCTATTTCCAGGACAGGGCTCGCAGTTCGTCGGGATGGGCCGGGACCTCGCCGAGCGGTTTCCGGAGGCCCGTGCCGTGTTCGAGGAAGCCGACGACGTGCTCGGCCTGGCGCTCTCCCGGATCATGTGGGAGGGGCCGGAAGAGGAGCTCACGGCCACGCTCAACGCGCAGCCTGCCATTCTGACGCATTCCGTGGCGGTGTACCGGATCGTGGCATCGCGTCTGGGGGACGTGGCGTTCGCGGCGGGGCATTCGCTGGGCGAGTTCAGCGCGTACGTTGCCGCGGGGGCCTTGCGCTTCGACGACGCTGTGCGCACCGTTCGGCTGCGCGGCGAGCTGATGTATCGGAGCGGCGAGGCGCGGCCGGGGACGATGGCCGCGATCCTGGGCCTCGACGACGCGGCCGTCGAAGCGGTGTGCCGGGACGCGTCGACCGAGACCGAAGTCTGCGTTCCCGCGAACTACAACTCGCCGGGCCAGCTGGTGATCAGCGGCGACGTAAAGGCGGTCGAGCGGGCGGTCGAGCTCGCGAAGGCGGCGGGCGCGCGACGGGCGGTGCAGCTCAACGTGTCGGGCGCGTTCCATTCTCCGCTGATGGCGGTGGCGGAGTCGGGACTGGCAGAGCGGCTCGGCGAGGTCGCGCTGGAGCGGCCCGCGTTCCCGGTGGTTTCGAACGTCACGGCTGAGCCGGTCGACGACGCGGCGACGGCGCGGCGGCTCCTGATCCAGCAGCTCACCTCGCCCGTGCGCTGGACCTCCTGCATGAGGACCATCCTCGACGCGGGCGTCAACCGGTTCTTCGAGCTGGGGCCCGGGTCGGTTCTGAGCGGGCTCCTCAAGCGAATCGATCGCGGCGCGGAGGCCGTGACGCTGGGGACCGCGGACGAGATCGAGGCTTTCCTACAATCGTGAGCGGGGAAGTGGTGGAGAACGGTCGCGAACTGGCTGGAAAGGTAGCCGTCGTCACTGGCGGCAGCCGGGGGATCGGGCGCGCGATCGCCGAGCACCTGGCTCGGGGCGGTGCGCGCGTCGCCGTGGTCGCACGCAGTGCGGAGCGCGCGGAAGAGGTGGCTTCCAGCCTGGAGGGCGAGGGACACCGCGCGTACGCGTGTGACGTGGCCGACTCGGCCGCGGTCGATGCCCTGGTCAAGAGCGTCGAAGAGGACTTCGGGTCGCTCGACGTGCTGGTCAACAACGCCGGCGTGACGGAGGACAACCTGGTCGTCCGTCTGAGCGACGGGGATTGGGACCGCGTCCTCGACACGAACCTGAAGGGCGCGTTCCACACGATCCGAGCGGCGGCTCGCGGGATGATGCGTCGCCGGGACGGTCGCATCATCAACATCACCAGCGTCGTCGGCATAACGGGGAACAAGGGTCAGGCGAATTATGCCGCCTCGAAGGCGGGGCTGATCGGCCTGACCAAGGCGGTGGCGAAGGAGCTGGCGTCGCGCGGCATCCTGTGCAATGCAGTGGCGCCCGGCTTCATCGAGACCGACATGACGGCTGCGATGACGGAAGCGGCGCGGACGGAGCTCGCGGGCTCGATCCCGCTCGGGCGTCTGGGTACTCCGGACGACGTCGCGGCTGTGGTCCGATTCCTGGCCGGGCCGGGTGCGGCATACATCACCGGCCAGGTGATCGTGGTGGATGGTGGCATGGTAATGTGACACCCAACTGGAGGGGCATGATGGCGGAGAACATCGAGGAACGCGTCAAGGAAATCATCGTCAACGAGCTGGGCGCCGAGCCGGAGAAGGTGACGGAAGACGCGTCGTTCATCGAGGATCTGGGCGCCGATTCGCTGGACATCGTCGAAATGGTGATGGCGTTCGAGGAGGAGTTCGGGATCGAGATCCCGGACGAGGACGCTGAGAAGCTCCAGACGGTCGGCGCGGCGATCCAGTACCTGAAGGAGCACCTGGGCGAGTGACGCCCGGTTGGAGGCGCTGGATATGACGGACAGGACCGCGGGCCGGCGCAGGGTCGTGGTCACCGGGCTCGGGTTGCTGACCCCCATCGGAAACGATGTGGAGGCGACCTGGCAGGCTCTGCTCGAAGGGAAGAGCGGAGCCGGCCCGATCACGCAATTCGAGGCGACCGAGGAGTTCGACGTTCGCTTCGCGTGCGAGGTCAAGGGCTTCGAGCCCGAGCGGTACATGGACCGCAAGGAGATCAAGCGGACGGACCGCTTCGCGCAGTTCGCGATCGCCACGGCGCAGCAGGCGATGGAGAGCGCGGGACTGGCGAACGGCCTGGACGGCATCGACCGGGACCGTGTGGGCGTGCTGATCGGGAGTGGGATCGGCGGGATCGCGACGTTCGAGGAGCAGACGCGTATTCTCCTCGAGCGCGGACCGCAGCGGATCAGCCCGTTCTTCGTGCCGATGTTCATCTCGGACATCGCTGCGGGCCTCGTTTCGATGCGCTACGGTTTCCGCGGCCCGAACTTCTGCACCGTCTCGGCATGCGCGTCGAGTGCGCACGCGGTCGGAACCGGGTTCCGGATCGTGCAGCGAGGCGAAGCGGACGTGATGATCGTGGGCGGCGCGGAGGCTACCGTGACACCGCTCACGATGGCGGGCTTCGCGGCGATGAAGGCGCTGTCGACGCGGAACGACTCGCCGGAGACGGCGAGCCGGCCGTTCGACGCGACGCGTGACGGCTTCGTCCTCGGGGAGGGGGCCGGCTGCCTGATCCTGGAGGAGCTGGAGCACGCGAAGCGGCGTGGCGCGAGGATCCTGGGCGAGATCGTCGGCTTCGGCCAGACGGCCGATGCGTACCACATGACGGCGCCTGCGCCGGAGGGGGCGGGCGCGCAGCTCGCCATGAGGGCGGCGCTGGAGGACGCCGGTCTGAATCCGACCGACGTGGACTACATCAACGCCCACGGCACTTCGACGCCGGCGAACGACGTGAACGAGACGCTCGCGGTCAAGGCGGTGTTCGGCGACTACGCGTACGAGCTCGTCATGGGCTCGACCAAGTCGATGACCGGGCACCTGCTCGGCGCGGCCGGCGCGGTCGAAGCGGCGATCTCCGTCCTGGTGACGCGCCACGGCGTGATCCCGCCGACGATCAA
>VSDC01000327.1:0-3313 GCA_047459275.1 Gemmatimonadota bacterium | reverse complement strand
GCTACACGGCGCCCTTCGACGAAGACATTGGCCGGGCTCTCGACGTCCTGCAACGAATGCTGGCCGCGCAAGAGCCCGAGCCGCTCCGCCCGCAGCTCCGGCGGATCCGCGTGCCGGTCCGGCTGCTCCTCGCCACCGGCACCCCGACGGACATAGTGCCTCCGGCAGAGGTCGAAACGCTCCGCGCCGAGCTAAAGGACTTCCGGGTGGAACTCGTGCCCCGTTCGGGACTGTACATCCAGGAGGAACGGCCGGCGGCCGTGGTGCGCGCCGTTGTCGCGCTGCTGGCCGAGATCAGCGGCATGCCGACTTGACACCGCTCGCACGGGCGGTCAACTTTCGCGTCACTTTGCACAAGTCGGAAGAGCCCACCCCGGCGTGCCGGCATGCCGCCGGATTCTTCGGGAACGGAGTCGGGGACGCCACCGTGCCTATCACCCGAACATCCTCGTCCAGGTCTGTCACCGCCGTGGTGAGCCTCGTGCTGCACTTGCTGCTGGCGGCCGTGGTGCCATCGCTGGATGGCACCATCGAGGCGGCCGTTCACGACCGGCAGGTGCACGTGGAAGCGCCGGGCGACGGCCCGTGCGCTCCTCTGCACGACCCCCTGACGTGCCAGCTCTGTCGGATCGCCGAGCGAGGCGCTCTGGCTTCGGCTCCGGTCGCTGTCGTGGTGGAGACGGCGCCTGCGGGAACGTTCCCCATCCTGGCGGAGCAATCTGCGGCGCCCGTCGTGGCGGACCGATCATCTCTACAGCCGCGCGCTCCCCCCATCGCCTGATCCCCTTCGACAGAACGCATTGCCGAGGCGGCGCATCATCGTCGCGTCGCCCGGACGCGCCCGGACGGCAGCGGGGATTCCGCATGCCCGCCGGGACGCGATCGAAGCTCAACCGGGCCCTCATCGAAGGACGCACGAACGCGAGGACGCGTACGGGGCCCGTTCAGGGATCTGGGAGGGTGGATTCATGGCAGGTCGAATGCACGGCGTTCATCCCTTCGCGCTACTCCTCGCCGCGTTCCTGAGCGCGGTCGCGGCGCGCCCCAACCCGGCCGGCGACGAGCTGGCGGCGGGGCCGGGGGCGGCTTTGGACTCGGCCGCCGTCTACGGTATCGTCGTCGAGGCGAGATCGGGCGAACCGGTTCCCCGTGTGAACGTCCGGGTCGTCGAGTTGGATCGCTCCGATTGGACCCACGACGATGGTCGGTTCCACCTGGATGGTCTCCCGCCGGGCCGGTACACGCTCGTCTTCACGGCCATCGGCTACGAGGAGGTGAAGCGGGAGATCTCGGTCTCCAGCGGCGACAGGCTGCAGCTCCGCATCGAGATGCCGGTGGCGCCGATCCGGCTCTCGGACATGGACATCATCGTCCAGGACGTTCCGAGGACGCGTCTGAGCGAGGACTCGACGCGGGTGACCACGGTGCTACGGGGCCAGGAGCTGAATCGTCGCCTGGACGTGACCATCGCGTCGACGTTGGAGGGGCAGGCCGGGGTGGCGGTGGCCTCCAACGGCCCGGCCACGGCTCGCCCGGTGATCCGCGGGCTCGGCGGCGACCGGATCCTGATCCTCGAGGATGGCGGGCGGACCGGCGATCTCTCCTTCGCGTCGCCCGACCACGCCGTCGCCATCGAGGCCGTCACCGCCACGGAGGTCGAGGTGCTGCGCGGACCGGCGGCGCTCCTGCACGGAAGCAATGCACTGGGCGGGATCGTGAACGTGATCCGCGAGGAGATCCCCACCGAGGTCGGCCACCCTGTGCACGGGAGCCTCATCGTTCAGGGTCAGTCGGTGAACACCGGCATCGCGGGCGGCGGGTACGTTACCGGCTCCAGGGGACCGCTCGCTCTGCGTTTCGAGGCGAGCGGCCGGAGGGCCGGCGATCTGTACACCCCGCTCGGCGAACTGGAGAACACCGGGATCGAGACGCTCAATCTGTCGGCCGGCGCGTCTTGGAACGAGCTGCCGATCGCCGGCCCGGGTCACATTGGGGGGGCTTATCGCTACTACTGGAGCGAGTACGGCATCCCCGCGTATGGCGATCATCACCACCATGAGGGCGACCACGAGGACGAGGGGGATCACGAGCACGACCATGCCCACGAGGGCGTGAAGATCCGCATGCGGCGGCACACCGCGCGGGGGCAGGCGCAGATCATGTCGCTGTCCGGCCCCTTCGTCTGGCTCAAGCTCGACGGCGCGTACACCGACTACCGACACGAGGAGGTCGAGGCGGCCGGGGAGGTGGGAACGGAGTTCGCGCTGAGGAGCGCGACCGTCGATCTGCAGGCGCGCCACGACAGATCCGCGTTCGATAGGAGCAACGGCACCACGATCGGGATCCAGGCGCTCTGGAGCGACTACCGTGCGGGCGGCTCGATCGCGCTCACGCCGACGAAGGAATACGGACTTGCCGCGTACCTCGTCGACGAGCGCAGTCCCTCGTTTCTCCCCTCGCGTGTTCGGCTCCAGATCGGTGCGCGCTACGACTGGCGGCGGGTCGAGCCGGAGCGAGAGGGCGCGGCGGACATCGGCGTGATCCGGCCGCGGGACTTCGGCGCGTTCACGGCATCGGTCGGCGCGCTGTACGATCTCGCCGACGGTTTCACCCTTGGCGCGAGCGTCTCCCGGGCGTTCCGCACGCCGAACGCGAACGAGCTCTTCTCGGAGGGGCCGCACCTGGCCACGTACAGCTACGAGGTCGGGAACCCCGACCTGGAAGAGGAGACCGGCCTCGGGGTGGACGTCTTCCTGCGCCTGGCGCGGGAGCGGTTGCGGGGCGAGGTGGCCGTGTTCCGGAACGGGATCGACGACTACATCTACGCGAGGAACACGGGTGAGCTCAGTCCAACGGGGCTCCCGGTCTACCAGCACGTGAACGGTGACGCGGTACTGACCGGGTTCGAGGGGAGCGCCCAATGGAGGGTGACCCGTGAATTCGTCGTCGACGGGACCGTCTCGTACGTGCGGGGCACGCTCACGGCGACGGACGAGCCGCTGCCGCAGATCCCGCCGCTCCAGGGGCGGCTTGGCGCGCGCTACGAGACGGAGCGTTACTTCGTGGCGGCCGGGTGGAAGGGTGCGGCGCGCCAGGATCGCGTGGGCGAGTTCGAGACCCCGACGGACGGGTACGGCGTCTTCGACGCGTCGGCCGGGGTCCGCTGGTCCGTGGGCGGCCAGCTCCACACGCTCACGCTCCGGGTCGACAACATCACGAACGAGGTCTACCGCGACCATCTCTCGCGGATCAAAGAGATCATGCCGCAAGCCGGTCGGGGAGCGAGTCTCCTGTACCGCGTGAACTTCTGAGC
>VSDC01000326.1:0-3320 GCA_047459275.1 Gemmatimonadota bacterium | reverse complement strand
CTCATGAATACAACAGTTTAGCGCATTCGGGGCCGCGAGGTCAACCGGGCACGTTCGGGGTCCTCTACACCGCACGCGGGTCGGAAGATCGCGGCCGGGTGGTGCCGTTCGGGGCATAGGGTTATCTTCAGTGCCGCCAACAGCGGCGGGCATGGGGGAGGGGTGGAAGCAAAGGCCAGGCCGTCGCCGTCGAGAGGGAGAGATCGATGAAGCAGAACTGGAGTCTTTGGATCGCGTCGTTGCTTGCGCTCGCGGGGTGCGCCGGGAGCGCGACGTCCAACGTCGGGGCGCAGGCCCCGGTGGCGAACGGAGCGGCCGCGGAGACCGCGGGCGCAGCCGACCCGGACGCGATCCGGGCCGCGGCAGAGACGATCACGCCGGAGGACATTCGCCGGCATATCGCATATCTTGCGAGCGATGAGCTTCGGGGACGCGACACGCCGAGCCCGGGGTTGGAGATGGCGGCGGAGTACATCGCGGGCGTGTTCCGTCGGTTGGGCCTCGAGCCCGCGGGGGATGCGGGCAGTTACATCCAGCGGTACGCGTTGCAGAAGCGCGCGGTCGAGCCGGCCGAGACGCGGATCGTGTTCACGGGCCCGCGGGGCACGGAGCGTCTGGGCTTCGGGACGGACTTCTTCGTCATCCCGGGAGCCGCGGGGCGAGTGAGCGGCGAGGTCGTGTACGCGGGCGCGGCGGAGTCGGCGGAGCCCTCGCCTGTGCTGCGGGGCCGGATCGCGATGTACGAGCTGTCGACCGCGGGCCGGCGCGGGTCGATCGACGGAGCCGCGTTGGGCGCCCGGCGCGCCGCCGAGGAATCGGGCGCCGTGGGGCTGGTGCTGGTGCTTCCCCCGGGTTACCCGGCGGAGATGATCCAGCGGGTGGCGGAGCATTACTCGCTGGCGGCGGGGCTCGAGGTGGCTGAGCCGGATGGGTTGTCTCTGTTCGCGGTCTCGTCGAATGCCGCGGACCGGGTCCTGGCGCTGGCGGACGGAGGCGCCGCGGCCGTGCGCGCGGCGGCCGGGCCCGCGCTGCTCGCCGACGTTCGGGCGGAGCTGTCGGCGCCGGTACGGGTGGTGGAGGACCACCGGGTGCCCAACGTGGTCGCGGTGCTCCCGGGGAGCGATCCGGAGTTGCGCAACACTTACGTCGTCTTCAGCGCGCATTTCGACCACGTGGGAGTGGGCCGTCCGAACGAGGCGGGCGACTCGATCTACAACGGCGCGGACGACAACGCGTCCGGCACGTCGGCGCTCCTGGAGGTGGCCGAGGCGTTCGCTTCGCTGCCGACGCCGCCCGCGCGCTCGCTGGTGTTCCTGGCGGTGAGCGGGGAGGAGAAGGGGCTGCTCGGCTCGCGGTATTACAGCGACCACCCGACGGTGCCGCTGGAGTCGATCGTGGCCAACATCAACGTCGACATGATCGGCCGGAACGCGCCGGACAGCATCGTCGTGATCGGGCAGGAGTATTCCTCGCTGGGTCCGCTGGTGCTGGAAGTCGCGGCGCAGCGTCCGGAGCTCGGGCTGACGGTGTCGAAGGACCTGTGGCCGGAGCAGCGGTTCTTCTTCCGCAGCGACCACTTCAACTTCGCGCGGAAGGAGATCCCGGCGCTGTTCTTCTTCGCCGGCGTGCACGAGGATTACCACCGGCCGTCGGACCACGTCGAGTTCATCGACACGGACAAGGCGAGCCGGGTGTCGCGCTTGATCTTCTACACTGCGCTCGAGATCGCGATGCGGCCTGAGGCGCCGCAATGGACCGAGGAAGGCCTCGCCGAGGTCAGGGCGTTGACAGGCGGTGGCCGCTGATCGTGTTCAACCGAAGCGAAACCAGGAGAGAGCAATGCCGTTCGTGAGCACCGTGTTCCTGCTCATTGGTGTGGTGGCCGCGGTCCTGATCCCGCTCTGGGTCGGCCATGCCCTTTCGGTGCATTCCATGACCTACGTGTTGTACGCCGTGGGCGCGATCGTCGTTGCGGCCGTTTCCGTGTTCATCCATTCGCGCCTGGCGAAGGGCGGCGAGGGGGAAGCGGACGCGTCGCACTGAGTGTGCGCCCCGCGCCCGAGGGAACGGGGCGCGATCAGGCCGACGAGTGCCCGGTCGGACGCGCCCCCTCGCGTTCCCGGCACGAGCGCGAACCGGCCTGAAGCGAGTGCGGCCGGGGTCCTTCACGACCCCGGCCGCATGCTTTTGCGCGTAACTCAGGGGTTCGCCCGGGGGCCGCGTACCGTGAGCGAGGCGGTGAGACAGGTGTAGCTCCCGAGCTCCCCGCGGATCCGGGCGGCGGCGATCGAGAAGGCGACAGGGCCACGCTCGACGCCGATCCCGGCGGCCGCCCGGTATCCACCCGAGACGACGGCGAGTCCGGCGCGGAGCGGGAGATAAGCCAGGCGACGATACTCCGCGCCGATACCGGCGTGGGTCGCGGGCTCGAGATCGAGCCCCTCGCCGAAGCGGTGGCGGAGATCCAGCGTCAGGGTCAGGTCGGGCAAGTCGACGGAGCCGCCGAGGGCAAGGACCGGCGGATAGGCAAGCCTGGCGAGCCGCCGCCTGGCCATGGCCCGAACGGCGGGGGGCGCGCTCGAGAACGGGCCCGATCGGGGGTCCTCCTCCTCATCGGCGAGGAGGCCGGCCGCCGATCGGTAGCGCATCGAGGCCAGGTCCCATTCGAATGTGTTCAGTGCATCGCGGAGCACGATCCCGACCGTCAGCGGACCCGCGAGCCACGCGACCCCGAGATCGACGGCCGCGCCCGCGCCGTGGTCGAAGCGGTCGGCTGCGTCCGAGTAGATGAGGGGGAGCAAGAGGTCCGAGTGGAGAGTATCGGACACGGCCTCGCCGAGCCCGAAGGCCGCGAAGAGTGCGTGGCCGGTAACGTATCGAAGGGTCACGCCGATCGACGCGTGCTGGTCGGGGAACGGGACGGCGTCGATCCGGAGCGGGATGCTGCGGGCGTAGCTCACGGCGACGGAGCTCGTGACCGCGGCGTGGAACGATGAGCCTTCGACATCGAAGTTCCTGGGCTCGCCGTTCGCGCCCGCCGGGCCGTACAGGAGGAGCTCCGCCGCGTCGGAGCCGAGCGCCAGCGCGCCCGAGGCCGTCGAGGAGACCATGAACCCCACGCGTCCCCAGCTCACCGATACGCCGGCGATCTCCGCGCCGAGCATGCCGTACTCCATGCCCGTGGCGGCGATACGATCGAGCCAGCGGCGCTTCTGAGCGTCGGTGAGCGAGCCGCTCTCCGCATCGGCGAGGTCGAACACGCCGATCGGCGTCGTCCCAGCGAACGCGCGGAACGGCAACAGAGTCACGGTGAAGCCCGG
>VSDC01000325.1:0-3321 GCA_047459275.1 Gemmatimonadota bacterium | reverse complement strand
CGCGCCTGCGGAGAGCTCGGCTGGATCACGAACGCCGGGGTCTGCCGCAGCCTCGAGGCGAAGCTCGAGGCCGCCGAGCGCTCGCTTGAGCGAGGGAACACCAACAGCGCGCGCGGACAGCTCGGGGCCTTCCTCCAAGAACTGGAAGCCCAACACGGTCCCCAGCCGGGTAAGCACGTGTCCGACAACGCGTACTGGCTGCTCAAGATCAACGTCGAATACGTGCTGAGCCGGATGTAGCCGCCGGTCGGCGGCGATCCACAGGCGCGCGGCGCGACAGCGCGCGCCGCGTGCAGTTGACACCGGAACCACCCCGCTTTATCTTGAGAGGCTACGTTCGTAGGTTGACCAGAACCCCGTGAGTCACCTGGGGAGGATCGGTTGGCGAATTCGAGGAGTGCGGAAAAGCGGATCCGTCAGGCGGAGAAGCGGCGGCTTCACAACCGCGCGCAGCGGTCGCGGCTGAAGACCGCGATCAAGAAGGTCCTGGCCGCGACGGACGCCGAGCAGGCGGTGGCCGCGTACCGGGAGACCGCGGCGATGCTCGATCGGTACGCTACGCGTCGGTTGATCCATCCGAACAAGGCGGCCCGCAAGAAGTCGCAGCTGGCCAAGAAGGTACTTGCCCTCGGGGGCCAGCCGTAATCGCCGCGTCTCACCGGGGCAATCCAAAGATAAGAAAAGCCCGCCGAACGGCGGGCTTTCTTTCATCCTTGGCAGCTCGATCAATCCGCGAAGAGGTCGAGCGTATCGACGCCCAGCCGAGGAACGTGGCTCCTGGCTTCGGCCGGGCGCGGCACGTCAGTGGCCCGTTGCGACGCCTCCCCCCGTTGCGGCGCCTCCTCTTCCCGTTGGAGCGCCTCCTCAACCGGCTCGACCCGCGCGGGCGGCTCCAGGCGCCCGAAGGCGAAGCGCTCGCGCCGCCCGGCGGACGTCGCAGCCACGTCGTCGCCCCCCTGCGGCCCCGAGCCGTGCCCGACCTGCTCCATACCAGCGTGCCTCACGCCTTCCGCACCGGTCTCTTCGACCGCGCCAGCTTGGCCCCCGCCGGTCTCCTCGCCCGCGACGACCGCGCCCGCACCGGTTCCATCCGCGCCCGCCACCCGGTCCAGATGCCGCAGGAACGCGCGGCCGAACGACGGGTCGTACCCCGTCCAACCCTTCTCCGAAGCGGCGACCAGGGCGAGGGCCTGGTGCATCTTGGCGTCCAGGTCGTCGACGTAGTGGAGGAGCAGCGCCTCCAGCGTCATCGGGACCCTCGGGCTCTGCCACTCGTACTTCCCCTGGTGGCTGGCGACGAGGTGCTGGAGGAGGAGCGCCCGCTCCGCGGAGAGCTCCGGCACGTCCCGCGCCGCGTCGGCCACCATCTGGATCCCGATGACGATGTGGCCGAGCAGGTGTCCTTCGTCGGTGTACGGAAAGCCGGCCGCGACCGCGATCTCCCGCGTCTTGCCGATGTCGTGGAGGAGCGCGCCGGCCACGAGGAGGTCGCGGTCGATCGAGCCGCCGTAGTGACGGGCAAGAGCGCTGCACACCCACGCGACGGAGACGGTGTGCTCCAGGAGCCCGCCGACGTAGGCGTGGTGGTTCCGCTTGGCGGCGGGCGCGCGCCGGAACAGGCGTCCGGTCTCCGTGTCGCGGCCGAGGAGGCGACGCAGGAGCACGTTCAGCCCGGCGTCCTCGACGGAAGCGATGAGCGCGTCGAGCTCGGCCTCCAGACGCTCGAGGTCGTGGGGCGTTCGGGGGAGGAAGAGCTCCATGTCCTCCCCGCTCACGGTTAGCGGCTCGATCTCCTCGACCTTGAGCTGCCGCTGCCCCCGGAACGACTCGATCCGCCCGCGTACGCCGACGAAGGCGCCCTCGGCCACCAGCTCGTGGATCCGCTCGGCGTCCTCCCAGACGCGGCCCTCGATCTCGCCGCTCCTGTCCGTGAGCTGGAGGCGGAGGTAGGGCTTGTCGTTCTTCGTCACGCCGATCTGCTTGCCGGTGACGCAGTAGCAGCCGACGAGGCGGTCCCCCTCGGCGACCTCGTCGAGGCGCGGCCATGGATAGGGTGCGTCTCCCAGCCACGCCCGGGGCGTGGGCGCTGCCTTGACGACTCCGCTCACGCGATTACCCCCTCCCCTTCCAGATGATGCGGCCGCCGACGATGGTGTAGACCGCCCGTCCTCGCAGCTTCCACCCGGCGAAAGGCGTGTTGCGGCTCTTCGACAGGAACCTGTTCGGATCGACCACCCACTCCTCGGCCGGGTCGAACACCGTCACGTCCGCCGGCGCACCGACCCGCAGGGTTCCGCCCGGAAGGTTGAAGGCCCGGGCAGGCGCGCAGCTCATCCTCTCGACCATGCGGCGCAAGTCGATCACGCCGGTCTCGACGAGCTGGGTCACGGTGAGACCGATCGCCGTCTCCAGGCCGACGATCCCGAACGGCGCCTCGTCGAACGCCTGCTCCTTCTCGTCGTAATGGTGCGGCGCGTGGTCGGTGGCGATCACATCCAGCGTGCCGTCGGCCACGCCTTGCCGCACCGCGTCCCGGTCCTCCGCCGAGCGGAGCGGCGGGTTCATCTTCGCATCGGTCCGGTACTGGTCGACCGCCTCGTCGGTCAGCGTGAAGTGGTGCGGCGTCGCCTCGGCCGTGACCGCGATCCCCCGCTCCTTCGCGGCGCGAATCATCTCGACGCCGCGCCGCGTTGACACGTGCTGGACGTGCAGACGTCCGCCGGTCAGCTCCGCGAGCATCAGGTCCCGGGCGATCATCACGTCTTCGGCCGCGTTCGGGATGCCGACGAGGCCGAGCCGGGCCGACACGATCCCCTCGTTCATCGACCCCCCGCGGGAGAGGGCCAGCTCCTCGCAGTGGCTCGCGACGGGGATGTCGAACGTCTGCGCGTACTCCAGCGCCAGTCGCATGAGCCCGGCGTCCCAGACGGGACGGCCATCGTCCGTGATAGCGACGGCACCCGCATCGACCATCTCGCCGATCTCCGTGAGGCGCTTCCCCTCGAGACCGACGGAAACGGCGCCCACCGGGTAAACTCGCGCCGCCCCGACCCGCGCGCCCTCCGCTGCAACGAAACCGACGGAGGCGGGGTCGTCAATGGGCGGATCGGTATTCGGCATGGCGCAAACGGCCGTGAAGCCGCCCGCCGCCGCCGCGCGCGCGCCGGTCGCGATCGTCTCCTTGTGCTCGCCGCCCGGCTCCCGCAGGTGCACGGGGAGGTCGATGAACCCGGGCGCGACGACGAAACCGGACACGTCCAGGACCGCGGTTCCCTCGGGCGGTGCGATCTCGCGGCCGATCCCGACCACGGCGCCCTCGGC
>VSDC01000324.1:0-3337 GCA_047459275.1 Gemmatimonadota bacterium | reverse complement strand
TCTCGCGCCTGGTCGAGCTGATCGCCGGATCGCTCGGCACGACGCCCGTGCTGGATCGGCTTCCCATGCAGCCCGGCGACGTGCGCCGCACCTACGCCGACGTCTCGAAGGCCCGGCGCCTGCTCGGCTACGAGCCCACCACGCCCGTCGAGGTCGGCATCCCCAGGTTCACCGCGTGGCTGCAGTCAGCGGGCGTGCCTCCTTCCATTCGCGGTACACCGCCTCGGCGCTATCCACGAAGCGCGGATGCTCGTGGCGCCAGCCCAACTCCCGCTCCGAACGCGTCGAGCGCACCACCTGGTCGAGCGTGAGCGCGTCGGCCAGGCCGCCCAGCCGCGCCCGCGCTTCCTCCGCGGGAACGGTGCGCACCGCGCCGCCTCGCCCCGCCGCCCGGCTCGCCGCGCGCGCCAGTTCGATCACCGGCGTGCCCACGCCCTCCGTCGCGTGGAAGATCCCGCGCGCCCGGCGCTCTGCGATCAGCCGGTACAGCCGCGCCACGTCGCCTGTGTACGCCGGCGACCAGCGGTTCGTACCATCGCCCACGACCACCGCCGCGCCCTCCGCCTCCGCGGTCGCGAAGAACTCGCTGATCAGGCCCCTTCCACCGCCGTAGAGCATCCCCGGCCGTACGACCGCCGTGGCCACGTCCTCGGTCGCGGCCGCGAGCACGAGCCGCTCGTGGGCCGAGCGCCAGGCGACCAGCTCGGGAGCACGATCCGTCGGCGAGTCCTCGTCCGCGCCCTCATCGCCCGTGTCGCCGAGGCTGAAGCACCCGGAGGTGTAGATCACGCACCGCGGCGGCTCGCCCTTCTCGCGCTCGTGCTGGCGCGCAGCCCATAGCAGCGCCTCGATCGCGCCGCGATCCGACAGCTCCGGCGCGGTCGGATCCGACGCCGCGTGGATCAGCACGTCGTGACCCGCAGCGACCTTGCGGAACGTTTCCGAGCTCCGCAGGTCGCCCACCACCGCCCGGCCGCCCAGCTCCTTCACCTCCAGCGTCTGCTCCGCCCACCGGACCAGCCCTGTCACCTCGTGCCCGGCGGCCGCGAGCTCCCGAACGATCGCGCTCCCCAGGTACCCCGTCGCACCCGTGACGAACACGCGTAGCGGGCGGTCCTCCCAGGTCCGCCGCTTCTTCGGCACTTCGATCTGGAAAAGTCGCTTCATTGCTCGTCCGTTCTCCAATGCCACGGCCTCCGGCGGCCTGGATTCGCCCCGTCGGCCCGGTTACATTCCCGCCATACGGTCGTCCGCGCAACCCCGATCCGGCAACTGTCGCTGATCGCTGTGGAAGTCCAGGTCTTCGGCACCAAGAAGAGCGCCGACACCCGAAAGGCGCTGCGTTTTTTCTCCGAGCGGCGGATCAAGACCCACTTCGTCGACCTGAACGTACGGCCCGCGTCTCCGGGCGAGCTGCGGCGCTTCGCCCAGAAGTTCGGCGTCGACGGCCTCCTGGATCGCGAGAGCAAGCGCTTCGCAGAGCTCGGGCTCAAGCACGCCCATTACTCCGAGGACCGCTGGCTCGCCATCCTGGCCGAGGAACCGCTTCTCCTCAGACAGCCGCTCGTCCGGTTCGGCAACCGCCTCACCATCGGCGCTGCCGAGGACGAGTGGCGCGAGTGGGTGGGGAAGTGAGCCTCATCACCCTCGCGGGCGTCTCCGTCCGCCTCGGCGGCGACACGATCCTGAGCGACGTCTCCGTGACCTTCGGCCGCGGCGAGCGCTGGGGGGTCATCGGCCGCAACGGCGCCGGGAAGACCACGCTCTTCCGCCTCATCACGGGGCAGCTCCAGCCCGCCGCTGGCTCGGTCTCCCGGCTCCCCGGGCTCCGGATCGCGCTCCTCGACCAGCACCGCGAATTCGACGGCGCGACGACGGTGTGGGACGCCGCCGCGGAGCCGTTCGCCCACCTCCGCGAGCTAGAGCGGTCCCTCACCGAACAGGCCGCCGCATTGGCCGAGGACCCCTCGCCCAAGGCGATGGCCCGCTACGACCGCGACCTCGAGCGCTTCGAGCGTGAGGGCGGCTACACCTACGCCGCCCGCGTGGACGCCGTCCTCCAGGGGCTCGGCTTCGACCCGACCGACGCCAGGACCCGGCCGCTCGAGACGCTGAGCGGCGGCGAGCGCGGACGCATCGGCCTCGCGCGCCAGCTCGTCGCCCCTGCGGACGTCTACCTCTTCGATGAGCCGACGAACCACCTCGACCTCGAGACGACCCGCTGGCTCGAGGAGTACCTCCGCGCCCTCGACGCGACGGTCCTGGTGATCAGCCACGACCGCGCCTTCCTGGACGCGATCGCCGATCACGTCCTGCACCTCGAGGGCGGCACCGCGATCCCGTACACCGGCGGCTACTCGTCGTTCGTCGTGCAGCGCGCCGAGCGGCGGCTGGCCCAGCAGCGGGCCTACGAGCAGCAGCAGCGCATGATCGCGGCGGAGGAGGAGTTCATCCGTCGCAACATCGCGGGGCAGAATTCCCGCCAGGCCCGGGGCCGGCGCACCCGGCTCGCCCGCCTCCCGCGCCTCTCGCCGCCGCCGCCGGAAGAGGCGGTGATGGCGCTCCGCCTTAAGGCCGACGAGCGCGGCGGCGACCAGGTCCTCGTCGCCGAGAACGTGCGCCTCACCGTGCCGGCGTCCACACCGGGCGGGGCGCCGGCTCCGGGCGCGGCCGGAGACGTCGCTCGCACGGGCGACGCGGCGGAGCGCACGATCGTCGAGTCCTTCTCCACCCGCCTGACCCGGGGCGAGGTGGTCGGGCTGGTCGGGCCGAACGGGGCGGGGAAGTCGACGCTGCTCCGCGCCATCGTCGGCGAGCACCCCGTCGCCTCCGGCGAGCTCCGCCTCGGCGCCTCGATCCGCGTCGCCTACTACCGCCAGGACCTCGCCCAGGTCCCGGCGGACCGGACCCTCTTCGAGGCGATCCACGACCTGCGCCCGCAGTGGGACCGCGGCCAGGTCCAGGGCCACCTCGGCCGCTTCGGGTTCTCCGGCGACGAGGTCCACCGCCGCGCCGGATCCCTCTCCGGCGGCGAGCAGGCCCGCCTCGCCCTCGCCATGATCATGCTGTCCGGCGCGAACCTCATCCTCTTCGACGAGCCGACGAACCATCTCGACGTCGAGACGGTAGAGGCGCTGGAGGATGCGATCGATGCCTACGACGGCACCGTCATCCTCGTGAGCCACGACCGCGCGCTCCTGCGCGCGTTGACGACGCGCGTCTGGGCCCTCCGCGACGGTCGCGTGGAGGTCTTCGAGGGCGGATTCGCGGACTGGGAGATCGTCCAGGAGGAACGCGCCCGCGCCCGGGCCCAAGCCGAGGCGGCGCAGGAGGCCGC
>VSDC01000323.1:0-3355 GCA_047459275.1 Gemmatimonadota bacterium | reverse complement strand
GCGTGGCGGGACTGGCTGCGCTGCTTCGACATCGTGCAGGTCAACGAGGACGAGCTGTCGTGGCTCGCGCACGCGTGGGGCGATCCGTGGCATTTCGCCGCCGAAGTCGTTGGCGACGCGCCGCGTCTGTTGCTGGCGACGCTGGGGCCGCGAGGCGCTGCATACGTGGCTTCGCCGGCGTTCCGGCCGGATCCGTTGACGTGGCGCACGGGCGGGACCCTGGCCGAGCCGCCGGTCCTGGGGGTGCCTGGCGCGGCTCGGAGCGAGAAGGTCGCGATCGTGACGGAGCCACGTGAAGGGGATCCGACCGGTTGCGGCGATGTGTGGGGCGCGACATGCTTCAGTCTCCTGCTGGCCGGCGAGCCGCTCGAGGAGGCGATGCGTGCGGCGAACCGGGCCGCGGCGCGCAACGTGGAGCACATGGGCGCGACCGGACTGCACCTCCATCTGCAAGGACGCATCGACACGTGAAGGTCATATCGATCCCCCCGATCCTGGAGGAGCGGAGCTTCGACGCAGTGGTGCAGGCGCTGGCCGATGCGGAGGGTGGCCGCTTCCTCTTCGACGCTCGTCCGCTGCGCTGGGTCGATCCGTACGGGATGCTCGGGCTGCTGGCGGCGGCGGAGGTGGCGGGGCGGGGCGGGGAGCGCCCCGTGTTGCAGCTCCCGAAGGCGGCCGAGGTCCTGAGCTACCTGGGCCGCATGCGCTTCTTCGACTACGCGGAGGAGCTCTTCGAGATCCACGGCGCGCCGCGGCGGAGTCGGGGCGGCGATTCGGCGTCGGACGTGCTGCTCGAGATCACGCCGATCCGGGAATACCGGGACGTGCACGACGTCGTGGACCGGGTGAACGAGCGCGCGATCGAGATCCTGACGCACCAGTTGCACTACCCGGCCCGGGAGGCCTGGCAGTTCGGCTCGATGCTCTCCGAGGTGTGCCAGAACATCCTGGAGCACGCCCAGGCGACGGGATGGGTGGCGACGCAGACGTACAGCCGGATCCCGCGCCTCGATCGTAGGGTCGTCAAGATTGGGGTGGTGGACCTGGGGATCGGGTTCAAGGGCTCTCTCGCAGGAACGCACGCGGCGCGCTTCGGCGACCGCTGGGGCGATGCCGCGGCGCTGGAGGCCGCGTTCATCCACGGGCTCACGCGATTCCACGACCCCGGCCGCGGCCAGGGGCTCAAGCAGATCCGCAAGCAGGTCGGCCGCTGGGGCGGCAAGGTCTCGATCCGGAGCGGGACCGCGCGGATCGCAGATGTCCCGGACTGGGACGATGCGCCGCCGCTCGAGGAGAAGCTGCCGCACTTCCCGGGCGCGCAGATCGGGATCGTGCTGCCGGCAAGGAGCCAGGCATGACGGACGTACCGCGGGACGTCGTACCGCTCCGCTTCGAGCTGTCGAGCCTCGTGACCCGCTCGGTCGCGAGCCTGTATTCGCACCTCGTCACGCGCCCCACGGGGCGCGCCGTGCGTCTCGGGATCGAGAGCCAGATCAGCGAGATCGGCGCGCTTTGCCTGTCGATCCTGGATTTCGGGCAGGTGGCGGTCCTGGATTACAGTTGCGCGGACGAGACGGTCGCGAAGCTGATCCTGCGCTACCAGCCGGACGACCGTCCTGCGGACGCGTACTTCGTGGCCCGCGGCCTGGCCGAGCATCACCTGGAGACGATCGAGGCGGTCCTCGAGCGGCACGATCTTGCCCTGGTCGCGGAGCTCGAGAGCGGGCCCACGCTGCTCGGATCGGTGGACGCCGAGGAAATGGAGGTCTGGACGGCTGTGGAGCGACTCGGGCGCGCGACCGGGGACGAGGTGGCGGGGTACCTCGGGGTCCGGCCGGAGGAGATCAGCCGCCCGCTGGACTCCCTGGTCCGGCGCCGGGTCGTGCTGTACCGCGAGGCGTCCGGGCTACATTACGCGCTGACGCCGCTGGCGGCGGATGTCTGAGCGTGCGGGGCGCGACGGCTGGAGGGCTCGGGGCTGTCGGTCGGCCGGGGAAGATTGGTCAGACGGAGACCGTCGGCGGCCGCGGTGCCGCCGGCGGGCCTGGCACCGTCAACGGCTGCGGGACCGGGCGGACGCGCAGGATCAGTCGCGAAGCGCGAGGGCGACGACGCGGTTCGTCGCGTGGAGCGCCGCGAGCACGGCGGCCTCGTCTCCCGTGGAGTACGGGTGTGCACCGGCGAGGTGGACGGGCTTGCGACCCAGGAGGGGCGAGACGGCGATGACGGAGACGAGGACGTAGTCGTTTCCGAGCGCCCGCACGACGGAGGCCGCCTCGAGTTCTAGGTGCATCTTCCCCGCGCACGCTTCGGACGCCGCGCGGAGCGTGGCCGCCGCCACCGCGCGGACCCGGCCGTTCCCGCCATCCAGGTCCTCCGCCCTCCCCTCGAAGACCTGGCCTTTCCACGTGACGCGGACCCTGATCTCGATCCTGCCGCCGCGCACGGTCGCTTCCAGCCCATCGAAGACGAGACGGTAAGCCTGCCGGACCGCCTCCGGGTTGGCAGGAGCGGCGGCTTCGGTCTTCGCCGTAGCTCCCGGCCCGGCGGCGGGCGCCGCAGTCGCTGAGGAGACCGGTGACGTTGTCGTGGCCGGAGACGCCGCAGACGCCGATGAAGCCAGCGAAGCGGGTGACGCCGGTGACGCCGCACCCGGAGACGTCGCAACCGCCAACTCGTCCCCGGCCGCACCCTGCCCCCCGATCGGGAGCCCGTCGATGTTCTCGGAGAGTTGGGCGATGCTGATCACGCGTTGATCGACCGGCACGCCGAGGCGCTCCTCGAGGAGGTCCCGGATGTCGCGCGCGAGAAGGCGGGGCTCGGGGCCGGGCCCGACCAGGACGTGGATCTCCCGCGGGTGGCCGTAGACATCCTCGCGGACGAACGCCCCTCGAACCGAGGGGAGCTCGCGCAGGATGGCCTCTGCGGCTTCCTTCGTGTGGACTTTCTTCATCGCCACGGGCGCCTCGGTTGGTTCGGGTAGCGGGCAAGAGAATGTGGAACAACGGGTTCGCCGTCAAGGTCCGGTTCCCGCGCCGGCACGCCGCGATGGCCGGCGCCCTGAACGGCACGACGATTGCTCATGACTCCGACACTCTCACCGCCTGCCGATCCCATCACAGAGCCGGGGAATTGGAATGAAAGGCGTGATCATGGCCGGCGGGTTCGGAACCCGCCTCAAGCCGCTCACGATCCATCGTCCGAAGCCCATGGTGCCGATCGCCAACCGACCGATCATGGAGCACATCGTCGAGCTCCTGAAGCGACACGGCATCACCGACCTGATCTCGATCCTCTACTTCCAGCCGGAACAGATCACGCAGCACTTCGGCGACGGATCGGCGTTCGGCGTGCG
>VSDC01000322.1:0-3356 GCA_047459275.1 Gemmatimonadota bacterium | reverse complement strand
CCCTACCCTACCACCGGAGCCCCGCGCTCTCGGCGAAGGCGCGCATGAGCTCGGCCTGTTCTTCCGTGATCTTCTCGGGGACGACGATGTTGACCCGAACGTACTGGTCGCCGCGGCGCCCGTTCTTCTCGATCCCCTGCCCCGGGATGCGGAACTTCGTCCCGGACTGGGTGCCGGGCGGGATCCGGAGCGCGACGCGCTTGCCGTGGATCGTGTTCACGCGGATCTTGGACCCGAGCGTCGCCTGGGCGATGTTGATCGGAACGGTGCAGTGGATGTCCAGTCCGTCGCGCTCGAAGAAGTGGTGCGGCTTGACCCGGAACGTGATGATCAGGTCTCCGGGCGGGCCGCCCCCCGCGCCGCGCTCGCCCTGGCCGGACAGGCGGATCTTCGAGCCGCTGTCCACGCCGGCCGGCACGGTCCGGGCGATGGTGCGCTGGCCGCGGTGCTGCCCGCTCCCGCCACACGCCCGGCACGGCTCGCTCGGGATCTGGCCGCGGCCGTAGCACGCCGGGCACGGCCGGTTGACGGCGAAGCCGCCCTGCCCGAAGGAGATCCTGCCGGTGCCTCCGCACTCGCCGCACGAGACCGGGCGCGAGCCCGGGGCGTTCCCCGTGCCGGAGCACACGGCGCAGTCCTCGTTGATCGGGACGCGGACCGTCGTCTTCCCGCCGCGCGCGGCCAGGAGGAAATCGATCTCGACCGTCAACTCGACGTCGCGGCCACGCTCAACACCGGTGCGGCTCCGGCGCCTCCGGCCGCCGAAGTCGAAGAGCGAGCTGAACAGGTCGCCGATCCCGCCGAGGTCGCCGAGATCGTCGATGGTGAAGCGGAAGCCGCCCGCGCCGCCCGGGGCACCGCCTGCCCCCGCGCCGAACCCTTCGAAGGGGCCCATGCGGCGCATGCGATCGTACTGCGCCCGCTTCTCAGGATCGGAGAGCACGGCGTACGCCTCGCCCACCTCCTTGAAGCGTTCGGCCGCCGCGGCGTCGTTGGGGTTCGCGTCCGGGTGGTACTGCTTCGCGAGGCGGCGGTACGCCTTCTTGATCTCTTCCTGCGTTGCCGACTCCGAGACGCCTAGAATCTGGTAGTAGTCCTTGGTGGTCGCCGAAGCCATGGGCTGAGATTACGTCTCGGGCTCGAACTTCCTCACCCGCACCCGCGCGGGCCGGAGGAGGATCTCCTTGAAGCGGTAACCCTTCTGGAAGACGTCGGCGATGACGTCGTCCTCGTCCGAGGTCTCGGCGGGGACGGTCATGAGCGCCTCCATCGTCGCCGGGTCGAAGGGCTGGCCTTCGGCCACGTCGATGGCGATGAGGCCCGAGGCCTCGAGGGCGCCGCGCAGCTTCTTCTCCACGAGGCGGATCCCCTCGAGGACGGAGTCGATGCTCGCGCCGTCGGCCTCGTACGCCGCCACGCGCTGCAGGTCGTCGAGGGACTCGAGGAGCCGGGCAGCCAGCTCCGCCTGCGCCCGCGTCCACGCCTCGCCCCGCTCCCGCTCGATTCGCTTGCGATAGTTGTCGAACTCCGCCGCGAGGCGCAGGTACCGATCGTTGAGCGTTTCCAGCTCCGCGCGGAGCGCCGCCAGCTCCGCCTCGGCGCCGCCGTCCGCCGGGGTCGACGCCCCTCCCCCTTCGGCACTCACCGTGGACTCGGCGCCGGCCGAGGGCCCCGCGGTCGCCGCAGACTCCACGGTCGCCGCAGCCTCCGCGCCCGCCGGCTCGGTCGCGATCCCGCCCGCGGCCGCCGCATCGCCGGTCGCAACTCCGTTCGTGTCCGTATCGGCCGAGTCAGACGCCACGGCCTGTCCGTCGTTCAACCGCTGTTCGTCCATCATCGCTCTCGAAGGTTCCTGGAAATGCCGCGGAGTACTACCCCGAAGCGGAAAACAGGTTTGCGCGCCGCGGCCGGACGCCCGGGCGTCTCACCCGCGGTCCCGCCGCGGCCGGTCCGGAAGGCTGATCCGGCGCGCACGCGCGCCGGCTCGCAATCGCGGTGCCAGGGATCCCTGCCACATCGACAGGACCGGAGAGCGGGCGACGCCGCGAGTCGGGGGCAACGGGCGATGACGCCAGCGGCCCGGCCAACGCTGCGGCCCGGCCGCGCTCACCCCAGCTTTTCCGCGATCCACTGCCGGAGCGTCTCGAGGACGGGTCCCCGGTCCGGCTCGAACAGGATCTCGTGGTACAGCCCGTCGAAGACGTGGACGGCGACGTCGCCGGGGAGCGAACGGGCGAACCGGATCGCCCGCTGGGCGTCCACGATGTGGTCCTCGCCAGCGATGAGGAACAGCAGCGGTACACGGATCCGCTCCGCCCTGCGGTGGGCGAGCGCCATGGCGGAGGAGGCCTCGGTGAAGAGGCGCGGCGTCATGGTCTCGTGAACGAGCGGGTCCTCGCGGTACGCGTTGACGACGGCCGGATCGTGGCACAGGTGCTCGGCCTTGATCCCCGCGGGGACCGGGAGCGAGGGGAGCATGCGGTTCAAGAATGTGGCGAGGACGACCTTCCAGCGCGGTACGGACATGGCCGTGCCTAGCCACGGGGAAACGATGATCCCGCCCCGGAAGGGCGACTCGAACTCCTCGAGGTAGCGGAGCGCGATCAAGCCGCCCATGGAGTGGCCGACCAGGAAGAGAGGGCAATCCCCGGCGACGAGGCCCTGCACCTCCTGCCGGAAACGGTCGAGCTCCTGGAGGTAGATCTCGAACCGGCGGACGTAGCCGCGGCGCCCGTCGGACTGGCCGTGCCCGCGGAGGTCGAAGGCGAAGGTCGACACGCCGAACGTCGCGAGCGTTTCGGCGAACGACTCGTAGCGCCCGCTGTGATCGGAGAACCCGTGGACGAAGACGACGGCGGCCTTCGGCGCCGGGACCTCCCAGCTCCGGTACTGGAGGCGAAGCCGGCCTACCCCCTCGAAGGTGCCGTGGTTGCGTTCGAGCGTTCCGGTCGTGGTCATGGGCGCGCCTCCCGTTCGAGGTGTCGCCAGAGGAGCGCGAGGGCGGCCTGTGCGGTGCGCTCGCGGATCTCGTCCCTTTCGCCGAGGAACCGGTAGTGGCGGGTTTCTACGCCGTCCGCGGTGGCGATCCCGATCCACACGGTCCCGACGGGCTTCTCGGGGGACCCGCCTCCCGGCCCGGCGATCCCGGTCACGGAGACGGCGACGTCCGCGCCGATGGCGCGTCTGGCGCCGACGGCCATCTCGCGCGCCGTCTGCTCGCTCACGGCGCCGTAGGCGACGAGCGTGGCTTCCCGGACCCCGAGCAGCGCCTGCTTCGACTCGTTCGAGTAGGTGACGAGACCGCCGAAGAAGTAAGACGACGATCCGGGGATGTCGGTAATCCTCTTCGCGATCAG
>VSDC01000321.1:0-3359 GCA_047459275.1 Gemmatimonadota bacterium | reverse complement strand
CGCGAAGGAGACCCGCCCGAAGGGCGCGCTCACCTGGATCCCCTGCACGTAGGGCCGAACCCGCGCGAAGATCTCCCGGGCGATCGCGATCCCCTCCTCCAACGCGTGCTCCTTCCCCTTCTCGCTCGCGCGGCGCATCCGATCGAGGACCGCATTCGGCACGCGGACGCCCGGCACCTCGTTCGCCAGGAACTCGGCGTTGCGCGCGGAGACGAGCGGCCAGATCCCGGCGACGATCGGGATGCGGATCCCCCGTCGGTCGAGCTCTTCCAGGAAGGCGAGGAGCTGTTCGGGATCGAAGATGGGCTGAGTGATCGCGTACTCGGCGCCGGCCTCGACCTTCCAGTAGAAGCGCCGCAGCTCGTGCTCGAGGTCGACCGCGCCGGGGTTCGCGCCCACGCCGATGACGAAGCGAGTGGGCTCGCCGATCCGGTTGCCGCCGGGATCGAGGCCCTTGTTCAGCCGGGAGACGAGGTTGACGAGGCCGATGGAGTCGATGTCGAAGACCGCCGTCGCCTCCGGGTACGGCCCCATTTTCGGCGGGTCGCCGGTGATGAGGAGCAGGTTGCGCAGCCCGAGCGCGTGCGCGCCCAACAGGTCCGAGAGCATGCCGAGCAGGTTGCGGTCCCGGCAGCAGTAGTGGACGACGGCCTCGATCCCGACCTGCTGCTCGATGAGCGCCGCCGTCGCGAGGGCGCTCATCCGCATCTGCGCCCGGGGGCCGTCCGGCACGTTGACGCCGTCCACGCCCGCCTTCTTCAGGAGCCGCACGCCGTCCAGCATCTTCGAGGCATCGGCGCCTCGGGGCGGGACGATCTCGACGGTCGTGAGGAGCTCGCCCGCCGCGAGCTTGCGGCCCCACCGCGAGCGTTCCTGGAGCGGCGTCGTCTGGGCGGCCGGCGTCGGCGCCTGGGTCACCGCGACCTGCACGCGGCCCCGTCCCGGCGCGAGGGAGTGCACTGCGTCCGCGATGCGCTTGATGTGCTCCGGCGTCGTCCCGCGGCACCCGCCCACGAACTTCGCGCCCGCCCGGATCAGCCGCCGGGCGTACTCGGCCATGTACTCGGGCGAGGCCATGTAGATCTTCCGGCCGTCGACGTCGCGGGGGAGCCCCGCGTTCGGCTGCGCCGACAGCCGAGCCCGCGGGCGGGGCCCGATCCGCTCCAACGCCTCCAGGATCCCGTGGGGCCCGACGGAGCAGTTGAAGCCGACGACGTCGGCGCCCCACTCCTCGAGGCGCGCCACGCACGTCTCCGGCGCCGTGCCGTACGCCGTGTCGCCCTGGTCCTGGACGGTCATCTGCGCGACGATCGGCACGTCGCCCAGCTCGCGCACCGCCAGGATCGCCTGGCGGATCTCCTCCAGATCGCTGAACGTCTCAAGGACGAAGAAGTCGACGCCGCCCGCGAGCAGCGCCTCCGCCTGCTCCCGGAAGAACGCGCGCGCCTCGTCGACAGACGTCGGGCCGAACGGCTCGATCCGGATCCCCAGCGGCCCGATCGCCCCGCCGACCAGCGCCCGATCGCCCGCCGCCTCCCGCGCCAGCCGGGCCGCGCGCTCGTTCAGCTCCGCAACCCGGTCCTCCAGGCCGTGCCGCGTGAGCTTGACCCGGTTCGCGCCGAAGCTGTTCGTCTCGATCAGCTCCGCGCCCGCCGCGACGTATGCCCGATGGATCTCCTTGACGAGCTCCGGCTCGCTGACGTTCAGCTCGTCGTAGCATCGATTGATGAAGACCCCCTTCTGGTACAGCATCGTCCCCATCGCGCCGTCGAAGACGTGCGGACGGGAATCGGTGAGGAGGTCGTGGAATCGAGACATCTGGACCTTCTGCCGTTCACGTGCTGAAGTACTTCGCCTCCGGATGGTGCACCACCAGCGCCGCGGTGGACAGCTCGGGCACCAGCGCGCCCGCCTCGGTCAGGTCCATGCCGAGCTTCTCGCGCGCCGGGAGCAGGCGGAACACCAGCTCGTGCTGCCGGTGGTCCGGGCATGCGGGGTACCCCCAGGAGTAGCGCAGCCCGCGGTCGGCGGGGATGCCCAGCTCGCGGCGCATGATCCCATGGACGTACTCGGCGGCCGCTTCGGCCAACCGCACGCCGAACCCGTGCAGATAGTAGCCCTCCCCGTAGTCGCCGCCGGTCATGAGCGCGTTGGAACGCTCCAGCAGCTCGTCCCCGACGGACACCATCGCGAAGCCAGCCACATCCTTGCGCCCGGAATCGACCGGCGCGAAGTAGTCCGCCAGGCACAGGTGGTCGCGATCCTGCTGCCGCGGGAACTCGAAACGGACCAGCTCCGAGTCCGGCGCCTCGGGGTCGTAGACGACGAGCGCGTCGCCCTCGGCCGCGGCGGGGAAGAAGCCGTACGCGGCGCGGACACGCACCTTGCCGCCGGCGAGCGTCTCCTGCTGGTAGCGCTTGAGGCGCGGCTCGAACTCCTCCCTGACCAGCCGCTCCCACCGTTCGCCCTTCGCGTTCTTCGCCCCCCAATGCAGACGATAGAGCGTGTTCAGGTCGATGAGCGGGAACAGCTCGGCCAGCGGGAGCCGGTCCAGGACCTTGACTCCGAAGAAGGGGGCGGTCGGGATGTCGACGTCGCGCGACGGGCCGCGCACCGTCCGCCCGGCGTGCAGCGCCCGCGCCTGGGCCTTCAGCGCCTCCCGCTTCGCGACGCCCTCGAGGACCTCTTCGTGGCGACGCCGCACGAACTCCTCGCGGCGCGCCGGGTCGACCAGCGCCTCGACCGTCGCCAGCCCTTCGAACGCGTCCTTGCAGTAGAAGACGCCGGGCGCGTAGAGCTGCTCTGAGCCTCCGGGCCCAGCACCGCCATCGCGGTCCGGCACGCCGCCATCGGCCGCGACGACGCCCGCACCGGTACCGGCCCGCACGAACGCCGCCGACCGCACGAACGACGGGTTGATCGCCGCGCCGCCGCACATCACCGGGAACGAGAGCCCACGCGCATGCAGCTCCTGCACGACGAGGGGCATCTGCTTCGACGTCGAGACCAGGAGCGCGCTCAGCCCGATCGCGTCCGCCCCCACCTCGACCGCCTTCTCGATGATGTCGTTGACCGGGACCTGCTTCCCCAGGTCGTAGACGGTGAAGCCGTTGTTCTCGAGGATCGTGCGGACCAGGTTCTTCCCGATGTCGTGCACGTCGCCGAACACGGTGGCCAGCACGACCTTCCCCTTGCTCTGCCCCTCGACCTTCTCGAGGTACGTCTCCACCCGGGCCACGGCGCGTTTCATCACCTCGGCGGATTGGAGCACGAACGGCAGGATCAGCTCTCCGGCCCCGAAACGGTCGCCGACCTCCTTCATCGCCGGGAGGAGCACGTTGTTCAGGACCCAGACGCCG
>VSDC01000016.1:0-15531 GCA_047459275.1 Gemmatimonadota bacterium | reverse complement strand
CCCTCGACCCGGTGATCAACGAGGCGGACCCGAGCACCTGGGGAGCGCTGTGGGACTCGCTGCTCCGCAAGCAGTACGACAAGCCGTCGATCCTCCTGAGCCCCATCGACCGGCAGTCGCCGCGGACCTTCGGGCTGCTGATGGCGCAGATCGGGAACTACCTCCAGTACTTCGACTGGCAGTGGGCGCGGTCCGTCGCCGGGAACGCGTCGTTCTTCGGCGGCTCGCGGCCGCTCTACACGCTCCTCTTCGCGGGGCTCGGGATCTTCGGCGCCTGGACCCACTACAGGAAGGATCGCACGAGCTGGGCATACGTTGCGGTACTGTTCCTCACGCTCTCCCTCGGACTCACGTTCTACCTCAACTTCAAGTACGGCTACACCTGGAACCTTCCGGTGCCGATCGAGTGGCGTGAGGTCCGCGAGCGCGACTACTTCTTCATCGTGGGCTTCAGCGTGTGGGGCGTGTGGGCCGGGATCGGGCTGGCGGCGCTGTGGCAGCGGATCGCGGAGGCGGTCGTCGCAGCGCGCGAGAGCCTTGCCTCACGGCGGTACGCAATCGCATCCCCCGTGCTCGGGATTGCGTTCATCCCCCTCTTCCTGAACTGGAGCTGGGCCGACCGGTCGAACGATTACGTCGCGCGCGACTGGGCGTACAACCTGCTCCAGAGCGTGGAACCGTACGGCGTGCTCTTCACGAACGGCGACAACGACACGTTCCCGCTCTGGTATCTGCAGGAGGTCGAGGGGATCCGCCGCGACGTCACGGTGATCGTGATGTCCTACTTGAACACGCCCTGGTACGTCAAGCAGCTCAAGCAGCTCACGACGCCTTGCCCCGAGGGCGTGGACCCGCACGCCGACCCGACCCGCATCATCTGCCAGCGGCCGTTCGAGCCGGAAAAGGCGCCGGCGTTCTACTCGACGCGCACCGAGCCGGGCGACCGGCCCGGCGAGCCGGTGGACGTGGGCGGCGAGCCGGTCCGCGCGCCGACGCGGTCGATCTTCGCGATGACGGACGAGCAGATCGACCAGGTCATCCAGAGTTTCGTGTCGAACATCTCGGCCTTCTACGTGCGCCAGCCGCTCCAGGTCACGGCGGACCGGTTGACGTTCACGGTGCCGGCAGAGCAGTTGCTCGAGCCGAAGGACTTGTTCCTGCTCCACATCGTGCAGAACTCGCTGGGCGACCGACCCATCTACTTCGCGTCGACGACGCAGGCGTACGAGCCGGTCGGGCTCCGCGACCACCTGATCCGGCAGGGCGCCGCGCTGAAGGTGAGCAACGGTCCGATCGAGGAGGATCCGGAACGGGGGATCTACCGCCTGGACGGCGAGCTCGCGCGGCTCATGGGCCCGTACATCGACCTCCCGCGGACGGACTCGCTCCTCCTGAACGTGTTCATCCACCGGGGCGGCGTCCCGGACGAGTGGGACCACTGGGTCGACTACGCCACGCAGGGGTTCCCGATCTACTACGCCTACATGCACTTCGGCGCGGGGCAACTGCACGCGGCGCTCGGCGATTCGGCGATGGCGAAGCAGCACCTGGAGCGCTTCGAGGCGTGGTACGAGCTCGCGCAGAAGTAAGGGGGCGCCGCACGCGACCCGTTGAAGCCGACGCCGCGGAGTACGCCGGAGCGGCATGGCGGACATGACGACGCCGGCCGCCGCACCGCGCCCGGTGCTCGGCGGCATCATGGTGTTGGCCGCGGCCTCGCTCTGGGGCACGCTCGGCCTCTTCGCGCGCACGCTGTACGCGGTGGGCGTTACGCCGCTCGAAGTGGCGAGCATCCGTGCGACGGTCGGCGTGGCGGGCCTCGCGCTCTGGATGCTAGTGCGACGTCGTCGCACACCGCTCCGGGGCCGCGGGCTCCTTTTCTTCGCAGCCTATGGCTTCTTCGGGATCACGCTCTTCCAATTCGCGTATTTCGCCGCGATCGAGCGGACGACGATCGCCGTGGCGGTCGCGCTCCTCTACACGGCGCCCGCCTTCGTGGTCGTTCTGTCGTGGCTGAGCGGCCGCGAGCCGATGGACGGCGCGCGGCTCCTCACGCTCGCGCTCGTGCTGTCGGGCACGTTCCTGGTGACCGGCGCGGTGCGTCTCATCCTCACGGGCTCCGCGGCGGTTTCGGCGGCCGCCCTCGCCTTCGGCCTCCTCTCCGGACTCACGTACGGGTTGTACACCCTCTTCGGGAAGCGCGCGCTGGACCGCTACGACCCGATCGAGACCGTCCTCTACGGCTCCGTCTTCGGCGCCCTGTTCCTGGCCATCGCCGCGCCGCCGTGGCGGCCTATGCTCGCCCACCCGGATCAGGTCCCGATCTTCATCCTGCTCGGGCTGCTGCCCACGGCCGCCGCGTACGTCCTCTACGTCAGCGGACTGCGCCATCTCACGGCCGGGACGGCGAGCATCCTGGCTTCCGTCGAGCCGGTCGTGGCCGCCGTCCTCGGCGCGACGTTGCTGGACGAGGCCATCGGATTGGACCAGGCCGTGGGGATCGGGCTCATCGTGGGAGCGGGCGTGCTGCTCACGCGACGTCGGAACGCATCGCCCTCCAGCGTTTCTGCGACCTCGCGCGTCTGAAAGATTGCGAGGACTCAACCGCGGGGTGTGGTCCGGAGTGCGGCCCGGGCCCACCCCGCACTTCTTTGTCGACCGCGGAGATCGCCGCGGGCGCGGCGCCCATCCCGGGCACGGACCCGCGCCGCCTAACCGGAGCACGGCCCCGCCGCGTTCGAGAGCCGACCGCGGTCGGGAGCCCGTCGCACGCCCCCGAGCGCGTTGCCCGGCTCCGCTGCCCACGACGTCACACCGCCTCCACCACCGCCTCGCCGGCGCGCTCCTCCCGCACCACGCTCGCCCCCGTGCGCTCGTCGTACTCGACGCGGATGACCTGGTCGAGCCCCTCACGGATCGTCTCGATGTGGGTGATGAGGATGACCTGCTCGAAGCGGTCGCCGAGGCGGTGCAGGAGCTGGATCACGTTGTCCCGGCGCTCGATGTCCAGCGAGCCGAAGACCTCGTCCAGGATGAGGACCGAGAGCGGATGTCCGGCGCGCTCGGCGATCATCTGGCTGATGGCCAGCCTCAACACGAGGTTCGCCACGTCCTCCTCGCCGCCGCTGATGACCGGCTTCTCCTCCCCCTCGTCGAGGACGAGGATGTCGTAGTTCTCGTCGATCTCGAGCGACGTGTAGCGCCCGTCGGTGATCTCGGCGAGGAACGCGCTGGCGAGCTGGCCGAGCTCGGGGCGAACGCGGGCGTTGAGCTCGGCGCGGAGCTGGCTGAGCGCCGCGTCCAGCTCGTTGTGGTGCCGCAGTTCGCTCTCGAGCGACGCGAGCTGGGCCCGGCGCTCGTCGTAGGCGGCGAGGGCGCGGACGGCGGCCTCGAGGGCTTCCTCGGCGGCGGTGAGGAGGCCGCGCACCTCGGTCGTGCGCAGCTCGGCGCGGCGGACCGCCTCCGTCGCCTCGTCGAACTCGGTGCGCACCCGGAGGAATTCCTCCTCGGAGAACACGAGCTCGGCGCGGCGGCGCTCCAGCTCGGTGATGCGCTCGGCGGCGCGGGCGGCGCGGGCGGCCGCGTCATCGCGTTCCTTCTCCCGGGCGGCGCGCCCCTCGACGATCTGCTCCAGGCGGCTGGCCCGGCGCTCGAGGCCGCGCAGCTCCTCGAGACGCGCCTCGGCCTTGCGGTGCCGCTCGCGGTCGTACTCGGCGGGCACCTCGGCCAGCTCGGCGCGGATCTTCGCCTGGCGTTCCTCGCGCTGGGCCTGCTCCGCGCGCAGGCGCTCCAGCTCCTTGAGGGCGTCCTCGCACCTCGCGACGCGCTGGGTCGCCTCCTCGATCGCCCGCTGCGCCTCGGCCCGGGCAGCCTCGGCGGCGACAAGCTCGTCCGGCTTCTTCGCCTCGAGTTGGTCGAGGCGCTGCTTGAGCCACTTGCCGTCCTGGACCAGCGTGTCCCACTCGTCCCGGAGTCGGCCGACGACTGCGTCGAACTGCGCGCCGAGCGGCCGCTCGCAGGTGGGGCAGACCCCGTCCGGACCGGCCTTTTCGAGCTGCTTGACCTGCTCCTTCAGCTCCCGGGCGCGCTCCCGGTACGTCTCCAGCTTGGTGCGCGTCTCCTCGCGGCGCTGGACCCAGTCGCTCTGCGCAGCCGCGACCGCCTTCTCGGCCTCGGCGAGCCGTTCGCGCGCGGCGGCCAGCTCGGCCCGGTACTTCTCGAGGAACCGCGGCGCCTCCTCGAGTTTCTCCAGGCGACGCCGCCCGGCCTCCAGCTCGGCGGCGAGCGCCCGTTCGTTCTCCTCGAGCACCCGGCGGCGCTCGGCGAGGCGGGCGAGCTCGGCAAACTCGGCGCACTCCTGCGCGACCGTCGGCAGCTCGGCGAGCGCCTCGCGGAGCGGCGCCAGCTCGGCCACGGCCTCGGCGATCCGCTCCAGCTCTCCCTCGGCCCGGGCCCGGTCCCGCTCGGCGACATCGCGCTCGCGTCGGGCGACGTCGAGCCCGTGCTCGATCTCCCGCGCCTGCTCCCGAGCGCGCTGCATCGCTTCCCAGCGCGGGAGGAGGTCGGCGCGAAGGGCCTCGGCCTCGCGCACCGCGCCTTCGGCCTCACGGAGCGCGGCGAGGGCCTCCTTGCGACGTCGCTCCGCCGCCTTCCGTTCCTCCTCGAGCGTGGCCGGATCCGGGAGCCCCGCGCGCAGCCCCTCGATCTCGTAGCGCAGCTCGTTCCGCCGCGCCCGCACGCGCTCCTGCGCCACGCGGAGCCGCTCGTACCCGAGGACCTGCGCCAGGAAGCGCCCCCGCTGGGCTGCGCCCATCTGCGCCAGGAACTGGAGCTCCTTCTGTCCGGCGAAGTAGGTGTTGAAGAACTCCTCGCGGCTCATCCCGAGCCGGCTCTGGAGGTACTCCGTGACGCCGCCGAGCGACGTCGCCACGGGTGAGGTCCCGCCGTCGAGGAAGACTTCCGCGTTGTGCAGCGTCCGCACGACGCGGTACTCGTGCCCCGCCAGCTCGAAGGTCAGCTCGACCTCGACGCGGCTCCGACCCGGCGCCCGGTTGAAGCGGATCGTGTCGTTGGTCCCGCGCGCCGCCGCCGAGCCGTAGATCGCCCACGCGATCGCCTCCAGGATCGTGCTCTTCCCCGCCCCGTTCGGGCCGATGATCCCGGTCAGCCCCGGCCGGAACTCGATCTCGGTCTGGGCGTGCTGGCGGAAGTTCAGCAGGCGAAGGCGGATGAGGCGCATCGTTGTCCGCTCACTCCCCGACCGACTGCGACTCCACCAGCGCGTCCTCCGGCTCGCCGCCCGCCGCCTCGGCCATGTACCGGTCCGCGAGGGCGACCAGGCGCTCGACGTCGATCTCCGACGACGAGCGCTGCCAGTGCTTGCGCAGGAAGTTGCGCACCTCCTCCTCCAGCGTAAGGCGCCGCCCCGGGGCTCCCACGCCTACGATGCGGTGCATCTCCGGCCGCCGCGCGTCGAGGTGGAAGTGGAGCGCCCGCGCCTTGTACTCGCGGATCTGCTGGTGGTCCAGCGCGCGGAACAGCTCCCGCGGGATGTCCGTGATGACGAGGCGCACGATCTTCCCCTCGATCCCGTCGGGGATGCCCTCCACGAGCGCGCGGATCTTCGCGTCGATCTCCGCCGGTTCCAGGTATCGCCCGGGGGCTGGCGCAGGCGACGTGGGTGCCTCGGAAGTCGCCGACGCTTCGGAGGGCGTCGCCGGCGCTTCGGGGGACGTCGCCGGCCTTTCGGACGACGTCTCTGGCGACGGCGTGCTCGGCTCCCCGCCTGGCGCCACGAGCGGCTCCGCCGCGGCGCCCGCGCCCGGACCCGGATCCACGCGGGGCTCTGCCGCGACGCCAGCGCCAGCCCCCGGCCGCCCACCCACGACCCGCAGCGCCGAGAACCGCGGCAGGTCGATCACCGGCCGCGTCGGCAGCGGGTGGAACGTCGCCTTCTTCGACTCGGTGTCGTAGGTCAGGAACCCCTTCTCGCTGGACGCCTCCTCCCAGATGTTGGTCGAGGTGCGTTCGATCCCGCCGGCGTACCACATGTTGGGAGCCAGCTCGGTCGCGATGTGGTAGTGGCCGAGGGCGACGTAGTCCCAGCGCTCCGGCCGGATCTCGCTGGCCTCGACCTTCACGCCGCCGTACTCGGAGACGTAGCGCAGCTTCTCGTCCGCGCCGCCGCCGGCGACGGTGCCGTGCAGCATCAGGATGTTGACCGCGGCGTCGGGGTCCGGCTCGAGGGCGATCCGCTCGCCGCTCGCCAGCGCGTTGTGGGGGAGGCAGAGGACGGTGGTGTCCAGCTCTTCCAGGTGGACCGCCCGGGCGTCCTGGTCGACGACGGTCACGCCCGGGATCTCCGCCAGGAGCCGCAGGATGCTCCCCGTCTCGACGGCGCGGGGCGAGTCGTGGTTCCCGGCGATGATGACGACCGGCGCCTTCGGCAGCCGCGCCCGCAGTCGCGAGAACTGACGGAACGCGTCCGCGATCGCCGTGTTCGACGGGCGGACCGTGTGGAAGACGTCGCCGGCGACCAGGACGAGGTCCGGCTCCAGCTCGACGATGCGGTCCAGCGCCGCCCGGAACGCGAGGGCGACGTCGCGCTCCCGCGCGTTGATCCCGCCCGGCGCCAGCCGGTGATATGCACGATAGCCGAGGTGCAGATCGGCGAGGTGAGCCAGGATCATGTCTTGAAAGTACCGGCCGCCGCGTGCGCCCGCCACCGGCCGGAACGGTACGGGCCACCGCGATGACATGATGATGCCATTGCCGTCCACCCTCGAGGTCCCGGTGCTTGAGCAGTTTGAGACTCGGCGCGAGCCGAAGTCTGGTCGTCGTGTGACGTTTCTCGGCTGTATCGGCCCTCAAGGTGCGCCACGAAAATCCGGACCTCCATAGTGTCGTGTCTCCTTCTCGTCCCGCTCATCGCCTGCGGCGATGATGACGACGGGACCGGCCCGACCCCAACGCCCGTCGCGACCACGGTCACGATCGACCCCGGGACGGCAACACTCACCGCGATCGGCGACACGATTCGCCTCGCGGCCCGGGTGCGCGACCAGAACGGCGCGACCATGGCGGGCGCCACCGTGACCTGGAGCAGTCTCGACCCTGACGTGGCGACGGTCGCGGGGGCCGGTAGTACCCGGGGAATTGAGACCCGCGCTAATTGTAATCCAGTCTATTTATTCGTAGAGTGCTCATTATCCGGTTCGAATGACGCCGAGAACAACCTGAGGAGCACTCGTGAATCCAGAGCGATCACGATTTGAGGCGACCGCCTGTATTGAACAAATCAATTCGGGTGGGCAGGTATAGGAAAACAATGGAAATCGGCCGTGAGTATGGAGCATCCCTCATACCCACGGCCGGGATCGCACGACGCGTATCACTTACATTTAGCATTCCATCCTCGATCAACTCACCACGTGCCGCTTCCCCAATTCCCTCCAATGCGTCCGAATTGAGTGCCACCGACATAGCGGCTAAATGATCGAGTACAGGAATGGTGTTTGGCTTAATCTCGCCCCGCAAGGCGCAGTGAGATAGCAATTACCCGCGTGATCAAAACTGCACGCAGCCCCACAGCTACTCCCACTCGAACAGGGCTCGCAGCGCTCCTTGCCAAACCATGGATCATGGCACTTCGCACACCGCGCCGTAAGTTCCATGGGCATCGCAAACAGCGCCACAGCGACCAGACCTGCTGAGAGCAACTTACCCGTGACAACCTCCTTAGAGGAATTATCTCGCGGACGTCGTGCGATCTATTCTATACTGGACCGGGTACATAATACCCGTTGAGCGATCAATACTCACTGACAGAATATGATCACCCCTTGCATCGCGCCAATATTTCGTCGCCCAAACGAACGGCTCAAGCTTCTTTTTCACCACGGGTATCCCGTTTCGATCCAATACATGCAGCACGGTCTGATACTCGGTTTCATCCTCGGCGTCGGCCGGCAGCTCCTGAACCAACACGAGGTAACAATCATCTGGCAGCGCGAATATGCTCGTCAGCGCCGGATGGCGCCAATTGAACCTCCAGCCGTCACCAACTCGCGATGCCACCTGGCTCACGTAGTCTGGAACGACGTCCGTCCGCGTAACATCCAGCAAAGTCTCATCGTCAGCGAACACCTGCAACTGAAATGGCGTGCGTCGCGCGAAGACTATCGCACCGTCGGAACGTCGGGCCAGCACCCCATCACTGTAACGAGCTATGAGGACCGGCTCCTTCAAGTCTTTTCTGACACTTCCATAGCCGCGAACGTAATTCCCCTCATGGTCATAAAGGTGCACGACGGCTTCAGAGACGGCGGTCGTCCCGGAAATGACGAAAAACGAATCAACCACGAGAAAATCACGTACATTTGGGAGTCCGGTTCGGAAGAGGACGGATCTTTCGTACGATCCATCCGACGAGAAGATCTCCACACGGCTCAGGCCTTCATCGAGAACGGCAAACCCGCCGTCTGAAGTCACGCGAATGCTTCGGGGGCTCTCGAATTCTCCGGGCCCCGAACCCCTGCGACCAACCGCCTTCATGAAATTGCCTAAACTATCCAGGATCACGACGCGGTTGTTCAGACCATCGAGAACGTAGCTTACTCCACGTTCATCGCGGTCTGCCCAGGCTACTCGCCCTATCAGTCGGTCGGAAGGACCGTCCTCGGGCGGAACGTATCGCCATTCTTCCGTCAACTCTAAGCTGGCCCAACGTGTGCACTGCTGCGCGAAAACCATTTGATTGGACTGAACAGCAACCAGGGTCAAGAGCAGCACCCACACTCGGACCATCGCTGTCCCCTCCGAGAAAAAGGTCACATTGCAACTTTACCACAGCACGAACGGCGCAACGTTGACTACAATCCGGTCTTTGTGATCAACCACCGAATCACAGCACGGCAATACAATGACGTCTAATGACAACGCGGCTATGGGTATTACGAGAACCAGGAGCGTGACCTCGTTAGGCTAGCGTGCAGTCAGTGCCATGTGGTCGTCATGGCCAGGCAGAACGGGGCTACCGTACGGGTCAATCCCAAACGGACGGTAGAAGAACCGCCTGAGCCATACGCTGGAAAGACACAACGTGCGTGTTTGGCTATACGACCCTCAATTATGGCGCCTGAACCAATGGAGTAAGTCCATGAGTTCAGTCAAACGCTCAATTACCGCCAAGCGATGTTACGGGCACACAGTAGATCTGACTAGCGCACCTTTACAAATCTAAAAAGCACACCGGCCGAATATCTATCACAACCAAACCGCCCGTGGAAAGCTTTGGGCAGGAGTGTAGGCGGTGCCGAATGGCACGTGGAATTGACGATTGGGAGCCCGGGGTCTTTGATAGCAAATCTCCGGGTGTCACATTCGAGCTGTTTAGCACCGTCCGCTCATCATGTCAAACCCTTTGCGCCCGTAAGCGTCCCGTTGTAGTCAAGCCTTCTTCGCCAACGTCCCGCCGCACCCGATGCCAATATGCGATGGATCACAAAGCACCTCTTCCTGCCGACAACCGTCTGCACGATGAACACTTGCATAAAGTTGAAGCTTCAGGAACAATATTGAGCAACTCGAGGTCGCGCGCGAGATCCTCTCGCAGGTGGTAGGTGCGGGCCTTGTCACGCTCGAGACCTGAGCCCACGAGTGTGAGGCCAAGGTCAAAGAACTCGAGGCGCGGCTCGCGACGAGCTCCACCAACTTGTCCAAGCCGCCCTATTTCGACTCACCGGGCACCGCTCGCCACAGGCGACAGGCGAGTGGAAGAATGTGGGGCGGCCAGAAGGGGCACCAGGCTAGCAGGCGCAGTCTACTCCCGCTCAAGCGAGTCGATGAGGTCGTCGAACATCGACCTGCGGAGTGCCGCCACTGCCACCGCTCGCTCGACGGCGCTCTCGAAGTTAGCCAGCTGAAAGCGCACCAGGTCATCGAGCTGCCGAAGATTCGCGCTAACCTCACCGAGCACCGTGCGCCCCTGCTCTCGTGCCCCCGGTGCGGCAAGCGCACCCGAGGGCAGATCCACCGAGCGCTCACGTTTAGCCACTTCGGTCCGCAGCTGGTCGCCAAGGACGCCGAGCTGATCAGCCGCTTCCGGCTGAACCGGCGTGACCTCGATGCCTTCTACACGGACCTGCTTGACGTGCCTGCCCCTTCGCTCGGCGCATCACCGTGTTCGGGTTGTCGAAAAGGAGCTCCTGGCCGACCGTGCGTGTGGTGGAGTAGACGAAGAGGGTCGTCGACCAGCTGAGCACATAGGACAGCCCGTAGAGCTTGCGGCCGCAGGGCAGTCGACCAAACTCACTCCAGTCGACCTGGAGCCGCTCGCCTGGTGCGGTCTCAATATATTACCGTCTGCTCCACAAGTCGCCTCTGCTCGACACGAAGCGGCCGGATGAAATCCTTGATGAGCGTAACCTACGCCTGGGTAGCCCCGAGCCGGGGGTTCGCTAGGCAGCACCTTCGCACAGATCTCCGGCTTGTCCTCGAGGCGCGCTCTCAGGTAGTCCTTGTACGGATCGAGAATGCTCGGCCTCTTTGGGCGCGGCCTGTAGGCGGACGGCGTCTCTTCGCGAAGATACCGCCGCACGATGTTTAAACCGACGTCCAACTCCTTGGCGATCCCACGGATTGACCATCCCTGGCGATGCATGCTCTTGTTGTCCACCCAAGCCTCCAGCGCAAGCATCCCAGCCTTCCAGCTCCATGACAGCGAAAAGGGTCCGGGATTAGGGTACAAGGCTCGGGCAGACGTAACCTCCGCCGCTTCACGACAATGGCCCAACTCTCCCGGATGTGGGCGGATCTGTTACTGACCGGCGTGTGATTTGCTAACGCACCGCCGCTGCACTCTTCAGCGGAGGTGAAACATGGGCGTCGCACTCTCGTCGCAGGCGACGGCCTAGCGCGAGGGTCGCCGGCTGCGCGCCTGGGAGCTCTTCCAGTCGGGCTGGAGCCAGAGCAAGATCGCCGAAGCACTGTGGGTGTCACCCCCGGCGCCGTCTCGCAGTGGATGCGGCGCGTGCGTGAGGGCGGAGGCCCCGAGGCACTGCGGCGGCGCAAAGCACCGGGTGGTAAACATCGCCTTTCGCGCGAACAGCACGCTCGCCTGCTCGATCTCCTCCGCCAGGGAGCCGAAGCCCACGGCTTCAAGGGCGAGCTTTGGACCAGGAAGCGTGTCGCTGTGCTGATTGCCCGCGAGTTCGGTGTGCGGTACCACCCGGGACACGTGAGCAAGATCCTCAAGTCGCTTGACTGGAGCTCACAGAAGCCCGAACGGCGGGCCAGCCAGCGCAACGAGGCCGCCATCCGGCAGTGGGCGCGTGAGCGCTGGCCAGAAGTAAATAAAGCGCGATAGCGGAAGGCCGCACGCTGCTCTTGGCAGACGAGAGCGGCTTCTATCTGCTGCCCTCGGTCGTGCGCACGTACGCACCGGTGGGAGAAACGCCGCTGCTTCGCTCCAAACTCAGCCACGACCACCTCTCGGTGAGAGGGGCGGTTTCGCTCGAGGGCAAGCTTTACTTCCAGGTCCACGAGCATGCGATCAGCGGCGAGGAGGTCGTTGCCTTCCGTGAGGCACTTGATGCGGCATATTCCGGGCAAGCTGCTCGTCGTCTGGGACGGGGCGATGATCCACCGAAGCAAGATGATTAAGCAGTTTCTTGCCGAGGCAGCAGCCGCTCGGATGCATCTGGAGCGATTCCCCGGCTACGCACCCGAACTCGACCCCGAGGAGGGGATCTGGTGCCACTTGAAGCGCGCGGAGATGCAAAACCTCTGCTGCCGGGAGATCCCCGAACTGCGCCCCACGCTTTATTGTACGCGACCCCATTCGGGGCCGCGGCGGTCCGACGCCGGAACCGCAAGACTGTGCGGACCTTTTCGCGAGGCAGCCCCCCCGAACTTCGACCTCCTCTCCGGACCCCATGCCGTAGTGTCCGCCCGCTCCATGGGCGGCCACACCTAACCATTCACGAGGATACGCAAATGAACCCGGCCCCCACCCTCCGGCGTCGCCTGCTTGTCCTGACGCTCCTCCTCACCCCGCTCGCGTGTGGAGACTCCGACGATGGCGGCACCGGACTGGGCCCCGACCCGGATCCCGAGCCCGAGCCGGAGTCGCCGCGCGCCGTCGATCTCACGATCAAGCCGTCGTTCGTGAAGCTGAACGTCATCGGCGACACGGCCGGGCTCACTGCCATGGTCCTCGACTAGCACGGCGAGCCCATGGACACGGTCACGGTCACGTGGTCGAGCATGGACACCACCGTGGCGACGGTGGACTCCGACGGCCGGGCCGTCTCGAAGGGTGCCGGAACGGGCCGGATCCAGGCGTCCGCCGCGTCGCTTTCGGACGAGGTCGCCGTTCTGGTCAGCCCCGTCGTCGCGTCGCTCACGCTCTCCGCCGAGAAGGAGACGATCGCCGAGGGCGAGTCGGTGCAGCTCACCGTCGTCGCAGCGGATTCGAACGGGGTCGAGATCCCCGACATCTCCGTGACATGGACGACCTCGGACTCGATCGTGGCTCGCGTGGATGCGACCGGGCTCGTGACCGGCGTATGGGGCGAGGGCAGTGCGACGATCACTGTGGCGGCGGGCGGAGCGAGCGCCACTGCGGAGATCTTCGTACTCGGCAAGATCATATTCCTGAGTAATCCCCACGGAGTCGACCAGCTTCACATCATGAACACCGACGGCTCCGAGGTGCGGCTCCTCGCGGCGCTCAACGGGATCAACAGTCGGCCGATGTGGTCCTCCGATGGCAAGCGGATCACATTCGCCAGTGGCGCTGGCGGCGGGACCGTCGGGGTCTTCACCATGAACGCCGAACTGGTCCCCCGACGGCAGCAAGATCGTCTTCATGAGCCTGGGTGATGGCGGTCCGGCGCTCTTCGTAATGAACGCGGACGGGTCGGGAACGCCCCATCGGATCACGCCCATGGATCTCGGAATGATGCACTTTCCCGTCTGGTCCCCCGATGGCGGTCTGATCGCCGTGAACATCCAGCTAGGTGGCGATACGGAGATCTGGGTCATGGGGTCCAATGGCTCGTTTCCGAGGCGGATATCGGCCGAGGGCGAATACGCGGCCGTCCCGAACTGGACGCAGGACGGACGGCTCATCTACTCGAGCGACAGCATGAGCGGGGACATCACCCGGGTCGACATCTTTGTCATGGACATCGATGGCTCGAATGTGAAGCGGCTCACGCACACCGAGTTGAGGAATGTCGGACCGGCCTGGAAGCCCGGTCCGCCGAAGCCGTGAGGCGGGCCGGGCCAGCCCGGCCCCGTGACCTCGCCATGCCCTGATGCGTCTACATGCTGATACCTATCACGCACCCGCATCAGTTCGGAAGCAGACCAGCATGGCAATCGTCACGTCCAGGAAGCAGGTGAGTGGCACCCAGGCGCCGGCGGGCGGCGCCGCCCCATCCATCACATCGATCATCGGCCGGGGCATGGTCCTCGAGGGCGACTGCCTGGCCGAGGGGCCGCTCCGGATCGATGGGCACGTCAAGGGGAACGTGCGCGCGTCGCAGCTCATCATTGGCCCGGGCGGGCGGGTGGACGGAGACGTGACCAGCACCGACGGCAACGCTCCGGATCGCTCGACCATCATCGAGGGGCACGTGGGCGGAGCCGTCCGGGCGCGGCGCGTCGAGATCGGGCCGAGCGGCTCGGTGGGATCGGGGCTGACGGCGCACGAAGCCGTCGTCCACGGCCACGTCAAGGGGCCGATCACCACGGAGCATCGGCTCATCCTAGAGGAGACGGCCACCGTCGAGGGCGACGTCACCGCACGGCGTCTGGGGCTCAAGGAAGGTGGAAAGGTCTTCGGCACGATCCGGATCGGGGAGCCGCGAGGGGATGCGGGGACGGGCAACGGCCCTGGCCCTCGCGGCGACGCGGGCACGCCCGGGGGCGCTGGCTCGCGCGCAGATGCGGGTGCGAGCCGAGCTGCGGGCTGAGCGGAGACGCCGGCCTGGCGCAGTGACGCTGCCTGTGGGGTCCCGCGCGCCAGCCGGAGCGCGGGGACGCGCGTTGATTGGACCACCGGCCCGGGCTGCGCTGCAGACCCGGGCCTCGGTCGGTCACTCGCGCCTGGAGCGACCGTCCCCGCTCACGCGTACGGGTCGTCCGGCAGCTCGATCGCGCCTCGCCGCTCGCCCGGCGCGCCGCCCGCCGGCACTACGTCCCGCGCCACCTTCTTCTTCAGGCATCCCTGGAAGTACGCCAGCACGTTCTCGGGCCGGTGCTGCTGGGTACGGTGCAGCGCCTCGAGCACCTCGGCCTCCTCGCGCCCGGCGATCAGGTCCTTGACCGCGTTCGTGGAGATGGACGGGTCGAGCCGCCTCAGGTGCCGGGCGACGGCGTCCTCGAACGGCAGGTCGTACGCCGGCTCGTAGCGCTTGATCCCGTCGCGCCCGGCGAGGACTGCGGGCCGCGGGAAGCGCACGAAGATCGGCTGCGTGAAGTGCGGGTGGCGGATCATCAGCTCGCCCTTGGGCAGCGTCGCGAGCTTGGCTTTCGTCGCGTGCGACAGCGTCGCGTACCCGGGCGTGGCCAGCTCGTCCATGTCCATGCGCCCGTAGACCGCGGTCCCGGCGTTCCCGACCACCCGCTTGTGGACCTGGCTCCGGAACTGCTGCGCGCTGAAGAGGACCAGCCCGAGGTAGCGGCCACGCTCGCTGATGTCCAGCAGCATCTTGCGGACGTAGGTGTCCGGCCCGTCGCCCGGCGCGTACTTGTTCAGCTCGTCCACGAAGACGATGAGGTGGTCGACGCCCAGCGCGCCCCGCTCGAGCCGCTCCCGCGCCTCGTTCACCACCCGGGCGAAGATCAGGTCCTGCGCCTCCGGCTCCACGTTGGCGACGTCGATCACGTAGACGGTCCGATCCTCGAACGCGCCCCAGGGCAGGTCGTTCACCGTCGCGTCGTTCGAGACCAGCCCCTTCGCCCGCGTCGCCAGGTTGAGCAGCCGGTTGCGGACCTTGCGGATCGTGGCGACGTGGTGCGTCTTCCACGCCTGCCAGTTGTTCTGCTCGCAGACGTCGAGGACGTCCTCGAACCAGTCCTCGAGCTCCTGGAAGGTGCGGACCCGGTGCGTGCGCGTGGTGCCGTCGCTCCATTCCCGCCCGACGACGCGGTCGCGGATGAACTCGATCAGGGCGTCCGCCTTCGCGTCCACGTCCTCGCGGGTGAGGAGTACCTCGGCGAAGTCGAGGATCTGCTCGAGCCCCCAGACCAGGGGCTCGACGTTGTGCGTGAGCGCCTCGTTGGTGCGCAGCGTGTTGAGGTTGTAGCCGTCCGGCTTGTAGGGCGCGTAGTAGCGCACCTTGCGGAACGGCTCCGCGGGCACGCCCAGCCGCGCGTACTGTGCCCGGTCCTCCTCGGACAGCTCGGCAGGCTGGTCGAGGAAGAGCAGATCGGGACCCTTCACGTTGAAGCAAAGGGCGGCGACGGTGGGAGCATCAGGGCTTAGGGCCTGGGGCTCGGCATCAGGGCTCAGGGCCTGGGGCT
>VSDC01000320.1:0-3371 GCA_047459275.1 Gemmatimonadota bacterium | reverse complement strand
CCCCACCGCCCACCGCCCCGCCACCTCCCACCCCGCCCCGGGTGTCAGGTGTCGGGTATCAGGTGTCAGGGCCGGACGGGGGACTGGCGGCGGATTGAGGCGCAGACCGGGCGGACGATTCGAGCTCGGCACGAAACCCGAAGCGCGCGGGCGGGAACCCTGGGGCGCCGGCCCGGCGGGTACCCCAGGGCGTCGGCCGGGCGGGCGTCTCAGGGCGTGAGCACCGGGACGCCCGCCCGTGCATCATTCCACCACGACTACACCCCGCATGTTGTGGGGGTGGAGCGTGCAGGTGTACGGGTAGCGGCCCGGCTCGTCGAAAGTGAGACGGAGGGAGTCGCCGGGGCGGACCACGTGCACCTGCGCACCGTCCAGATCCAACTTCACCGAGTGCGTGAAGTCGTCCGTGTTGCGCCACGTCACCGTGGTGCCGGCCGTGACCCGTATGGCCACCGGCTCGAAGCGATAGTGGCGCGGCATCTCGACGACGTTGGTCGCGGCGGGCGCCGCGTCGACGTCGGCACCGTCGCCTCCGTCGTCACGGTGCCCGGCACCGCACCCCGCGGCGCCGAGGAGCAGCGCCGCGAGGGCGACTCGCACCGACATCAGGACACCCCGGCCGTCGCGCGGGCCGACAGCTTCCCGGTCGCCACGCGTCGGCCCACCGCCGTGAAGAGCAGCACCACCGCCGCGGCGTCCAGCACCTCCGCCAGCGTGTGGGCGAAGAGGATCACCGTCCAGTCCAGGTGATACGTCAGGTAGAGCAGCTCGGCCAGCGCGTAGAGCCAGAACGGCATGGCCATGTCCGCGCCGTACGCCTTGGCGGCCCTGGTCGCGAGGAACACGCCGAGGGCCAGCAGCGCGACGTGGACGACCATGAAGACGACGGGCGGGAACACGTTGATGAAGGCACCGATGGGCATGGGTCCCTCCTCCGTGTAGCGGCTCGTGCCGCTGTGGGTGGTGCGGCTCCCGCGGCGGGGTGCGCCGTGGCCGGCGCGTCGCGGGAGCGCCGTCCGGGGAAAGGCCGGCGGGGACACGATACGCGATCTATGGTTGCTTTGTCAATATAATTATTGAATTACCTGGCATGACGGACGGCTTGACCGCCCGAGCGGAGGGTTGCATCGTCGGCTCACCGACGAATGCGTGGGTCAGGTCTGGACGAATGACTGCGTATTCGGCGATCCCGCCCTGTAGTGTGTAGTGACCCGCGGAGTCGCGTGAGGACGCGCTCCACCCGCGCCTTCTTCCTCGCGGCGGCCATGGCGTGCACCTTCGCCGGGTGCGGCGAGGAGGCGAAAGGACCGCCCACGGGGCCCAACGAGACCGAACCGCCCCCGGGGTTGAATCCGGAACCACTGGAAGACGTCTGCGACCCGCCGCCGCCTAGCGTGGCGGGCTTGGGCCCCATGACTTGGGGTGTGCCCGAAAAGGTGCCGGTTCCGTTCGATGCCGTCGCGGAGCCATCGCTCGCGGCCGGTGAGGGAGTCGTCTACCTGGCGTTCGAGGTTCGAGGCCCCAATCCGGGCGGGCTCTTGCCCATGGCTCCGACCGACATCTACGTGATGCGGCGCGAGGGAGACGGCTGGTCCGAGCCGGTCAACATCTCGAACACTCCGACGCCTTCCTCGCGGGCGCGCCTCTCGATCGACGCCGCTGGAGTGGTCCACGCCCTGTGGGGGGAGCACATCGCAGCCGACGGGCGCCACCAGGACCTGATCCACCCCACGTCGGTCTTTCACGCCACCGCCACGGGCGGCGAATGGAGCTCGCCGGATACGGTGTGGTATGCCACAGCCCAGCTCATGTTTCTGGAGATGCCGAAGAGGCTGGTTCCGGACGCAGGTGGGCGGACGCATGTGATGATCACGCCTGGAGTCGACGAGGCGAATGCGAACGTTCCGGAACTCCGCAAGTTCGTGCACCTCGTCTGGGCTGGAGGTGCGTGGAGTTCGCCGCGTCGAGTCTACTTCGGTCACCAGCCGGACGTCGTGGTCGACGACGCGGGAGACTTGCTGGCAGTCTACGTCGAGGGCGACCCGCGGGGTGGCGAAACCAATTACGATGTGAACAGTGTCTTCTTCATCCGTTCGGACGATGGTGGCGTGACGTGGAGCCGGCCCCAACGGATCGTGCGGGGAGGGCGGCGGGCCGCGTACGATCCCTGGATCGTGATCGGTGGGGATGGCAGGATCCACGCGATCTGGACACGGGATGCCGAGGATCCGGGCGTCTGGCCACCGGAAACGATCGAGCACAGCTATTCCACGGACGGTGTGTGCTGGTCGGACCCCGTCGAGGTAGCGGCGTCGCTTTCTGGCTTCCCGATACTGGCCAGCGTAGTGCCGGACGACGGGGGCGGACTCCACCTGATCTTCCATCACGAGCAGGGTGGGGCCGGCGGCAGGCCTTCCCGGGCCATGTACGTCTACAGGGACGGCTTCGCGTGGGGAGATCCCGTCCCTCTCTTCGGCGCCGAGGAGGTCGGTTTCACGATCGGCGTCGCTCGCGATCCCCGGGGCACCCTGCACGTTGCGCTCGCGGGGGAGGTCGGTGGAGAATTCGCCATTTACTACGCCACCGGCCGCTCGGCGGGAACACACTGAACTCAGCGGTGACTCGCCCCGCGACCCGAGCACGATACGCTGGCAGCCGTGCTCGGGTTTCCTTTTTTCCCCGACAGCGTCGGCCACGCAGCCACGCTTGCCCCAACGGCGCCGGCCACGCGGGCGCGAGTCGGCCCCGGATCCGTCGACCTTCCGAGCCGGCCCGTCCGACCGGCCACTCGCACCACGCTGGATACCCCCGGGAACTCCCCGACCCCACCGGAGTTTTCACCCTACGAACCCCGCGTCACTCGCCTTGCGGCCCCGGGTGGCGCATCCGCCCGATGTCCCGCATAATACGGGGACTTTGCGGCGAAGATCGGAGAAGAGACGACGACGCGCGTGGTCGCGAGAAAGGTGGATGGAATGCGGAACAGCTTCGGGAGCCGTTCGACCCTGAGGGTCGGGGATCGGGAATACGAGATCTTCAAGCTGGGCGCGCTGGAGAAGGCCGGCTACGACGTGGCGCGTCTGCCTTACTCCCTGCGTATCCTGCTCGAGAACCTCCTGCGCACCGAGGATGGACGGGTAGTGACGGCAGAGGACGTCGAGGCCCTCGTCCGGTGGGATGCGAAGGCGGAGCCGGACCGAGAGATCGCGTTCACGCCGGCGCGAGTGCTGATGCAGGACTTCACCGGCGTGCCCGCGGTGGTGGACCTCGCCGCGATGCGCGACGCGATGCGTCGCATGGGCGGGGATCCGAAGAAGATCAACCCGCTGCAGCCGGCCGAGCTGGTGATCGACCACTCGGTGCAGGTGGAC
>VSDC01000319.1:0-3380 GCA_047459275.1 Gemmatimonadota bacterium | reverse complement strand
AGATAGACCATGGACACGGGGATCATCCTTCTGAACTTCGGAGAGCCCGAGGATCCGACGCCGGAAGTGGTCGTCGCTTACCTGGAGCGGATCTTCCGGACGAACATGTCGCTGGAGGGGAACCTGCCGCCGGAGCGGGTGCAGGCGCGGGTGAAGCAGCTCGCGGAGGAGCGGGCGCCGGGGCTGATCGAGGAGCTGAAGTCGATCGGCGGCTCTCCGCTGCACCGGCAGGCGGTGGCGCAGGCGGAGGCGCTGGAGGCGGAACTGGGGCGCCGCGGGCATGACGCGCGCTGCTACGTAGCGTACCAGTTCACGGAGCCGCTGATCGCGGACGTCGTGCGGCAGGCCCGTGAGGACGGCGTGTCGCGGGTGATCGGCCTACCGGTCTATCCGCTCGCCGGACCGTCGACGACGGTGGCGGCGCTGGAGGACCTGCGCCGGGCGGTCGCCGAGGCGGGGTGGGACGTGGAGCTCCGCGAGGTCGGCGGGTGGCACCGGCACCCCGATTTCACGGCGATGTGGGCAGATGCGGTGCGACGGACTGCATCGCAGGCGGGTCTCGACCTCCTCGACCCGCGGGTCCGGCTGGTCTTCGCCGTGCACGGAACGCCGATGAAGTACATCGAGGCGGGGAGCCGGTACGTCGAGTACGCAGAAGAGGTGTGCGCAACCGTCGCCGCAGCGCTCGGCGTCGACTCGTACGACATCGGGTACCAGAACCACACGAACCGCCCCGTGGCGTGGACGCAGCCGGACGTGGAGGCGGTGATCGCGGGCGTGGACGCGGATCACGTGGTCGTCGTGCCGATCGCGTACATGCGCGAGCAGTCCGAGACGCTCGCCGAGCTGGACCACGACCTGCGCGAGGACGCCGAGTCGCGGGGGCTGCACTTCCATCGCGTTCCGATCCCGCACGACGACCCGCGCCTCGCCGGCGTCCTTGCCGACGTGGTCGCGCCGCTCCTCGCGGATCCGCAGGGCGAGGCCTCGGGGATGGCCGAGTGCGAGTGCCGCCCCGGCGCGAGCTGCATGGCCGGCGCCGTTCCGGCGCGGTGAGCGCCGACACGGCGCGGCGAATGCCGGCTGCCGGCTCCGTGAGCCGGAACGCCGGCCAGAGAACGCAGGCCGTGAAGCGGTGAGACGGAGCGCAGGCGACGAACGGGGCGGCGATTCACGCCGCCCCGTTCGTCGTTCCGAGCGTCCCCCGTCGCTCCCGCCACCCGTCGCTTCTCGATCGCCTCCTCACGCCGCTTCCGCCCTCTCCTCCTTCATGGTCACCGGGAGCCAGAGGGTGAACGTCGACCCGCGGCCCACCTCGCTCTCGACCGTGACCTCGCCGTGGAGCGCGCGGGCGAGGCGACGGCTGATGGGGAGCCCGAGCCCCGCGCCCTGGGTTACATCCGGGGCGAAACGGGTGAATTCCTCGAAGATCGAGGCTTGCTGCTCCTCGGGGATCCCCGGCCCGGTGTCGGACACGTCGATGCGGACCCATCCTTCGGCGGCGCCTTCCGGACGGACGCCGGGCGGCCCCGTCGTTGCCCGGCGGGCGCGGACCGTGACGCGCCCGCCGGCCGGCGTGTACTTCAGCGCGTTGGAGATGAGATTGCCGAGGATCTGTGCGACGCGGGTCCGGTCCGAGGACACGATCGGCAGCGTCTCCTCGGTCTCGGCGACGAGGTCGAGGTCCGCGGCCTCGGCCTGGGCGCGGTACTCGTCCGTGATGGTCCGAACGAGGTCCCGCACATCGAGCGGCGCGACGGCGAGCCGGATCTCGCCGGCCTCGGCGCGCGCCAGCTCGACCAGTTCGCGGATCAGGTCGAGCGCCGTGTGGATCGAATGGCGGCTGCGGGCCAGACCTTCGCGCTGCTCGGGATTCAGCTCGCCCTTGACCCCGGTCTCGAGGAGTTCGAGGAACCCGTCCGCCGCGCCGAGCGGGTTCTTCACGTCGTGGCTGAAGCCGCGGATCAGGCGCGCACGGCTCTCCATGACGCGCTCGAGGTCGTGACGCGCGGCTTCCGATTCGGAAAGCGCGCGGGCGTTGCGAAACGCGAGCGAGGCGAGGTTGCCGAAGATCCCGACGCGGGCGATCTCGCTGCGGTCGAAAGGCCGGCGGCCGGCGAGGCGAAGGACGTAGAGCGCGCCGAAGGCTTCGCCGGCGGCGCTGAGCGGGACGGCGACGATATCGCAGCCGTCGCACCGTTCGACGACCTCGGCCGGCAGGCCGTGCTCCGCTCGGCCCAGCTTGCTCAGCCGTATGGGCCGGCCGGCGGCGAGCGCCCGTTCCGTGTAGGATCCCGCCAGCGGACCTTCGCCGTGGAGGAGCGGGGCGTATTCTCCCGCGGCGGAGACGATGCGCAGCGTATTCGTGGCCGGATCGATCCGCTCGACGAAGGCGCCGTCCGCGCCGGTGGCGAGGAGCGCGCTCGACGCGATCTCGACGAGCACGTCGTCGATCGTGCGAGGCGTGCTGAGTGCCTCGGCTGCTCGCCGCAGCGCCTTTTCCTCCCGCGCGCGGCGATGCAGGTCCCTGGTCAGAGAGCGAAGGCGCTGCTGGATGCGCAGTGCAGTGAGCGCCGCGACGAACGCCATCAGCGCGAGCCCCACGGTCAGGATGGCACCGAGCCGCTCGGCGGCCTCGATCTGAGTGACGACCACGTGCACCCTGCGCTCGAGTTCCGTCTCGAGGGTCTGCGTCGCGGTCATCACGTTCTCGAAGAGGTGTTGGCTCGGCGGCAGAACGTTCTGGGCGCGGCCCGGCGTCATGGGGCCCTGCAGGATCATCTCATGCACCGCGTGCCAGGCGGTGGCACGGTCGCGTAACTGACGGATCTGCCGATGGATCACGGTGTCCAGACCCGCCAGGGCGAGCGCTTCGAGATTCGCGAGCTGCCGGGCGTCCTGGGCTCGAAGCTGCTGGTAGAGGCGATACGTGTCGGGCGAACGGGTGAGGAGGTACGTGCGGATGGCCGTGCCTTCCCGTGCGAACGTGACCTGGAGGGCTGCGAGCGTGTGCCGGGCGGGATCGATCCGTGTCTCGATCACGCGGCGCAGCCGGTCGATCTGGCTGTGGATCAGGATCGGGAAGACGAACAGCGCGATGAGCGAGGCGAGGATGAACGCGACCGGCAGGTGGAACTCCCACCGGGAGAGCGGCGCGGGTGCCGTCCGCATGCGGTCGTCGTCGAGCGATCCGGCGTGTCTCGAGACGTTCGGTCGCTCGCCCATGGGCCCGGCATTCCCTCGTGGAGGATCCCGGACGCTCTCGCGCCAATCGATCGGCCTATCGGTCGGGTGGGGTGCACTTCATATGCCAGGCGGGGCGCGGCAATCGCGCCCCGCCTAGTCTTGTCAACGCATTTCGTACCGGTCGGGATCGCGCG
>VSDC01000318.1:0-3411 GCA_047459275.1 Gemmatimonadota bacterium | reverse complement strand
TCGAGGCGCGCTGCTACCGGTTCATGGGCCACTCGATGTCCGACCCGGTGCACGGCGTCTATCGCACCAAGGAAGAGGTCGAGGAAGCGAAGAAGAAGGACCCGATCCGGATCTTCATCGACCGTCTCCGCGAGGCGGACCTCCTCACGGACGAGGAGCTGAACGCGATCGACGAGCGGGTCCAGGCCGAGGTCCAGGACGCGATGGAGTTCGCCGACAAGTCGCCGGAGCCCGGGCCGGAGGAGCTCTACCGGGACGTCTACGCGCAGATCCCGGAGCGCGGCCGGCTCTTCTTCGATTCCGGGTACCGGGCGGGGAAGGAGTGAGTCATGGCGGTCAAGACGTATCGTGAGGCATTGAACGACGCGCTCCGGGAAGAGATGGAGCGTGACCCCAACGTCTTCCTCATGGGCGAGGAGGTCGGGCTCTACAACGGCGCGTACAAGGTCTCCAAGGGTCTGCTCGACCTGTTCGGCCCCAAGCGCGTGGTCGACACGCCGATCACGGAGCTCGGCTTCGCGGGGCTCGGCGTCGGCGCCGCCATGGTCGGCCTGCGACCGGTCATCGAGTTCATGACCTGGAACTTCTCGATCCTGGCGGCGGACCAGGTCCTGAACAGCGCCGCCAAGCTGCTCTACATGTCGGGCGGGGCGTTCAAGTGTCCCATTGTGTTCCGCGGCCCGACGGGCGCGGCGCTCCAGCTCGCGGCCCAGCATTCGCAGGCGCTCGAGGGCTGGTACGCGCACTTCCCCGGATTGAAGATCGTGACGCCGGCCACGCCGGCCGATGCGAAGGGGCTGCTCAAGGCGGCGATCCGTGACGACGACCCCGTCGCCGTGTTCGAGGGCGAGCTGCTGTACGCGCTGAAGGGCGAGGTCCCGGACGACGAGGACTTCGTGATCCCGCTCGGTGTCGCGGACCTGAAGCGCGAGGGGAGCGACGTCAGCATCATCACGCACGGCAAGATGCTGCACGTCGCGCTGCAGGCCGCGGAGGTCCTCGCGAAGGATGGGATCGAGGCGGACGTCCTGGATCTGCGGTCGTTGCGTCCGCTGGACATGGAGGCGATCGAGGCGACGATCCGGAAGACGAACCGTGCGGTCTACGTGGAGGAGGGCTGGCCGTTCGCCGGGGTCGGCGCGCAGATCGCGACCCTGATCCAGGAGGAGACGTTCGACTACCTGGACGCGCCGGTCCTGCGCGTCACGCAGGCGGACGTGCCGATGCCGTACGCGAAGAACCTCGAGAAGCTGGCCAAGCCCTCGGTCGAGCGCGTGGTCGAAGCTTGCAACCGGGTGCTGTACCGGAAGGTCGGGTAAGGGAATGGCAACGAAAGTCCATATGGAGGCCCTCTCGCCCACCATGGAGGAGGGCCAGCTCGTCCGGTGGCTCAAGGAAGAGGGCGCCGAGGTCAAGGAAGGCGACGTCCTGGCCGAGATCGAGACGGACAAGGCCACGATGGAGCTCGTCGCGCGCGGGAGCGGGGTACTCCGCAAGCGCTTCATCGACGAGGGCCAGACGATGCCGGTCGGCGCGGTGATCGGGGTGATCGCGGCGCCGGACGAGGACATCTCGGACATTCTGGCGGAGGCGCCGGCGGGGGCGGGCGAGCCGACGCACGCCGCGCCGAGCGAGCCGGCGGAGGCGGAGACGCCGGCGGAGCGGGATCTCGCGGCGGCCGGCCGGGCGCTCGGCGCGTCGGACAAGACGGAGCGCGAGCAGGCGGCAACCGGGGTGCAGGCGGCGGTCGAGTCGCCGGACCGGCGGCCGACGCCCGCCGTCGGCACGACGCAGGATCGGGCGCAGGGCGGCCGCGTCGAGGAGGTGGCGGTCCCGCCGGAGGATGGGCGGGTCAAGGCGTCCCCGCTGGCGCGCAGGCTCGCGCGCGAGGCGGGGATCGACCTGGCGAGCGTGAAGGGAACCGGTCCCGGCGGCCGCATCATCAAGCGCGATGTCGAGGCCGCCGTCGCGGCGCCCGCGGCTCCGGCTGCTGCGGCGCCGGGCCTTGCCGCGCCCGCGTTCGCGCCTGTGGCACCCGCCGCCGAGGTCGAGGACGTGCCGGTCACCCAGATGCGCAAGACCATCGCGAAGCGGCTGGTCACGTCGATCGGACCGGTCCCGACCTTCTACCTCACGATCGAGGTGGACATGGGGCGGATGATGGATCTGCGCAAGCGGGTCAACGAGCGCCTGGAGCCGCAGGGGATCAAGGCCTCGATCAACGACTTCCTGATCAAGGCGGTCGCCGCGGCGCTCACGCGCCACCCCGAGGTGAATGCCTCGTGGCAGGAGAACGTGATCCGTCGCTACAACCGGGTGCACATCGGCGTGGCCGTGGCGGTCGAGGATGGGCTGATCACGCCCGTGATCCGGGATGCGCACGCGAAGGGGATCGCCCAGATCGCCCAGGAGGTCAAGGAGCTGGCCGCGCGGGCGCGCGAGAAGAAGCTCCAGCCCGAGGAGTACACGGGCGCGACGTTCTCGATCTCCAACCTGGGCATGTTCGGGATCGAGGAGTTCACGGCGATCATCAACCCGCCCGAGGCGGCGATCCTCGCCGTCGGGAAGGTCGAGGAGAAGCCGGTGGTCGAGAACGGCGAGATCGTCATCCGGCAACGGATGCGCATGACGATGAGCTGCGACCACCGCGTGATCGACGGCGCGACCGGCGCGCGGTTCCTCCAGACGCTGAAGGACTTCATCGAGGAGCCAATGATGATGCTGGCGTGATTGCGCGCGGTCCGCACGCTCGTGCGGCGACGCCGTGCGCACGCTGGCCTGCTCGGCGCGAGAGAAGCGGCGCGGCCCGGGGCGCTTCGTTCCGGGTCGTGGCCGATTCGCCGAGAAAGCGCCCGGCGGGGAGGTTGTCCTGCCGGGCGCCTCATATTTCTCAATCGGTTTACCTGCCGCCGCGTTACAGCCGGCTCAGGACGTACTCGGCGTTGATCTTCAGCAGCGCGTAGGCGTTGTCGTCCACGGGTTTGCCCCGCTGGCCGCCCTGATAGGCTTCGAGCTCCCGGAGGAAAGCCTCGAGGTGCCGCCGGGCTCTCCACTTCGGCGCCCAGAAGCGTGTGAGCGCTTCGCTGGCCGCATCGAGCATCTCCCCGAGGCTGCGGCAGACCCCGGCGTCCGTGATCCATGCGAGCTCGCCGCAGGTCTGGTCGAGATCGCTCCGGATCACGGACAGTGCGGCGGCGGGGTCGTCGAGCGTTGCCGGGGAGCGGGCAGGTACCAGTGTGTGGACCTGCCGACCGCTGATTGAATTGAATGCGATCCTTTGTACACTCTTCAGCAGGTGGACAACGGTGTCGGGCACACTGCCAACCGACACCGGAAGCCCGGCGGGTGGCGCCGCACCGAACACCCACGCATCGGCCGGTGCCGGTAGCCACGCAGAACGAACGATGAAGT
>VSDC01000317.1:0-3414 GCA_047459275.1 Gemmatimonadota bacterium | reverse complement strand
AGCTGGAAGCGATCGTGCACCCCGAGGTCGGCCGGCTCCGGCGCGAGGAGGAGGCGCGGCTCGAGGCCGCAGGCGAAAGAATCGTCGTCCACGACATCCCCCTCCTCTTCGAGGCCGGCCTGGATCGGGAGTTCGATGCCGTCGTGCTGGTCGACGCATCGGAGCGGGTCCGTCTCGAGCGGCTCGTACGGGACCGGGGACTTCCCGAGGACGAGGCGCGGCGCATGATCGACGCCCAGATGCCCTCGTCCCAGAAGCGCGACCGTGCGGATTACGTAATCGAGAACGAAGGCACGCTCGAGACGCTCGAGCGCGCCGCGGAGGAGGTATGGCGGGAGCTTCGGCGGAGGGCCGACTCGTCAGGATAGACATGCACGTCCACACCCGCGGTTCGTACGATTGCCTGAGCGACCCCGTCGCGGTGGTCGAGCGGGCTGCGGCGCGCGGGATCGATTGGGTCTGCATCACCGATCACAACGAGATCGATGTGGCGCTCCGGATGAAGGAGCGCTATCCCGATCGCGTGATCGTCGGGGAGGAGGTCAGGACCGCGGAGGGCGTGGACGTCATCGGTCTCTTCCTGTCCGATCGCATCCCCAAAGGGACGCCGGCGCGGGAGACGTGCGAGCGGATCCGCGAGCAGGGCGGGATCGTGTACGTGCCTCACCCGTTCGCCGGAGGGAAGGGCGGCGGCGGACGGATCCTGCCCGAGATCGGCGACATGGTCGACGCCGTCGAAGGGTTCAACGGCCGCATCCACTATCGTCGGCTGAACGACCAGGCGGTGGCGTGGGCGCGGGAACGGAATCTCCCGCTCGGCGCAGGCTCTGACGCCCACACCCTCTTCGAGGTCGGTCGCACCTACGTCGAGGTGCCGCCGTTCGAGCACTCGCCGGGCGCGTTCCTCGAGGCGTTGCGGAACGGGCGAGTCCACGGCCATTACTCGTCGTTCCTGGTCCACGCGGCGTCGACGTACGCGAAATTCCACAAGCGCTGGGCCCGTTGAGACCCGTGCTGGCGCCGCCTGCTCGATCGCCCCGGGCCCCGGAAAAGGTGGGACACTGACGTGTTGGACATGATCGCGGTTCCGGAATCGCGGCGCCCCGCACTCGCCGCCGTCCTGGCGGCGCTCGAGTCCGCGCGCAGCATCGTGCTCACCACGCACGTCAACGCCGACGGCGACGGCGCCGGCTCCGAGGCTGCGCTCGGGGCGTGGCTGGCCGCGCGGGGCAAGCGGGTGACGATCGTCAACCCCACGCCGCTCCCGCCCGTGTACCTCCACCTGTTCTCGGAGCCGGTGGAGCTCGCCGAGGCGGGAACGGCGGAGGCGATGCGCGCGACCCGGGACGGCGACCTCCTCGTCGTGCTGGACACGAGCGAGCGAAAGCGCATGGGGCGGCTCGCGGATCTGGTCGACGAGCTCCCCACGGTCGTGATCGATCACCACCCTCCCGGAGAGACGACGGTCTCCGCCACCGGAATCCAGGATCCGTCCGCTTCCGCGACCGGGGAACTGGTCTTCGACCTGCTCCAGCTCGCCGAGCCCGGGGGGGAATGGCCGCCCGTCGTCGCGGAAGCGATCTACACCGCGATCGTCACCGACACGGGCTCGTTCCGGTTCTCCAACACCTCGCCGCGTGCCCACGCCATCGCCGGGGAGATGCTCCGCCGCGGCGTCGACCCCGAGGATGTCTACCGGCGCCTCTTCGCCACCGTCTCACTCCGCCGGATCGCGCTGCTCCGCTCGGCACTCGAGCGGCTGGAAGCGGACACCGACGCGCGCGTGTCGTGGATCTCCCTCCCTCGCTCCATCCTCGAGCCGCTGAACGCGACGTCCGAGGACATGGAGGGGATCGTCGAGTACGCCCGCTCGATCGAGGGCACCGAAGTCGCACTCCTCTTCCGGGAGCTGCCGGACGGCTCGACCAAGGTCTCGCTGCGCTCCAACGGCCCGACCGACGTCAACCGGATCGCCCGGCAGTTCGGCGGCGGCGGGCACATGAAGGCGGCCGGCGCGCTGATCCCGCGGCCGCTCGAGGAGGCCCGGGCCCTCGTCCTCGACGCCGCCCGGGAGGCCGTCCGCAAGCTTGAGAAGCGGCCTGATTTCGGCTAAATTTCGGGGTATGAACGGATTCTACCGACGCCCGGATTTCCGAGAGGCGCGCTTCGTGAGCGCGCCTGACGCCCGTTTCGTGCCGGCTCCGGCCGACGGCGTGTTGCCGGAGGGGTTCTACTCGACCACCAACCTGCCGACCTACGTCAAGGTCGGCGGCGAGTGGCGCACCCCGGTCGCGCCGCGGATGGATTCCGCCATCGTGCTGGAGGAGGACGGCACGCTGCGCGTCCTCGAGGGACGCTACGTCAAGGCCGGGCAGCTCGTCGCCGTCGGGTACGCCGAGGACGGAAGCGAAGGGATCTTCGTCCACGCCTCCGGATTCGCCACGGGGCACGACGGCGCGGGCGAGGACGAATTCCAGTTCATGAGCTCGGAGGTCAGTCGCGAGAAGCCTGTCGACTACGCCGAGATGGCGCGCCTCCTCATGCAGGAGAAGGAGCGCGGAGGCCACGTGGTCTGGGTCGTTGGGCCCGCCGTCCTCCACTCCCGTGGCCGGGACGTCCTGACCTGGTTCATCGAGAACGGCTACGTCAACGCGCTGCTCGGCGGGAACGCCGTCGCCGTCCACGACATCGAGCAGGCTCTCATGGGGACGACGCTGGGGATGGACCGCACGGGACGCCCCGTCCCCGGCGGGCACTCGTTCCACATGCGGGCGATCAACAAGATCCGGGCGGCGGGCTCGATCCGCGCCGCCGTCGAGCAGGGGATCCTGCGCGATGGGATCATGCACGCCTGCGTCGTGCACAACGTCCCCTTCGTCCTGGCCGGCTCGATCCGCGACGATGGTCCGCTCCCGGACACGATCACCGACGTCGTCCGGGCGCAGGAGCTCATGCGCGAGCACGCGCAACGCACGACGATGGCGATCATGATCGCGACGGCGCTCCACACGATCGCCTTCGGCAACATGCTTCCGTCCTACGTGATCGAAGCCGATGGCTCGTTCCGGCCGCTGACCACGATCGCCGTGGATTCGTCCGAGTTCGTGGTCAGTAAGCTCAAGGATCGGGGAACGCACCAGGCTTTCGGCGTCATCACGAACGCCCAGGACTTCCTACACGTCCTGCGCTACTTCGTCGAGGCCGAAACCGCGGGCCGGGCGAAGGAACACGACGCCCGTCGTGCGCCGGCCCACGCCGCCGGCGGGGTGTGAACGCGGTAGCGGATCGCGCCGGGGCGCCCGAGGTCGGGCCCCTGGCCGCTCACCTCGCCGATCTGGCCGGTCGCGTTCCGGTCGAATCGATCGACTGCCTCTGGATCTTCCCGACCCGGAGGGTGGCCGGGGCGTTCAGCAC
>VSDC01000316.1:0-3433 GCA_047459275.1 Gemmatimonadota bacterium | reverse complement strand
CACGCGTTCGGGCCGGACTCGCCCGAGGTCGAACAGGCCGTCGCCGAGGCCGACAGGGTGCTGGGCCGGCTCCTCGACGGCGTCGAGACGCTGGAGATCGCCGACGAGGTGTACGTCGTCATCGTCTCCGACCACGGGATGGAGGCGGTCAGCGCCGAGCGGGCGGAGTACCTCGAGGACGTGATCCCGCTGGACGGGATCCGGTTCATGGCCGGCGGGCCGTACCTCACGCTCTGGGTCGAAGGCGACTCGGCGCGGGTGCGGGAGATCGAGGCCGCGCTCAACGCGGGGCTACGGCACGCCCGCGCCTACCGGCGGGAAGCGATGCCCGAGCGCTGGCGCTACGCGGGCAGCCCCCGCGTCGGCGACCTGATCGTCCTGGCCGAGCCCGGCCACCAGGTCGCGGGCTCGAGGCGCTACCCTGCCCGGGGCGGCGGTGCTCACGGCTACGACCCGGCCACCGCGCCGAACATGCAGGGGATCTTCCTGGCGGCCGGTCCGGCGATCCGGCCGGGGACGCGGATCCCCGCCTTCGAGAACGTGCACGTCTACCCGTTGATCGCGCACCTGCTCGGTCTCCGGCCGAACCCGGAGATCGACGGGCGGCTCGAGGTCCTGGAGCCGATCCTTCAGACCGTGACGGCGACCGGCTCGAATTGATCGAATGCCAGGGAACGAACTCGCCCTCGTGCTGAGCGGCGGCGGCGCGCGCGCCGCCTACCAGGCGGGACTGCTCAAGGGAATCGCCGAGCGGTTCCCCGAGCTCGAGGTCCAAATTCTGACCGGCGTCTCGGCAGGCGCGATCAACGCCCTGTACCTCGCCGCCCAGGAGGCGCCCTTCGACGCGGCGGTCGACGGGCTGGTCCGGCACTGGAGCGGGCTCTCGCCCGAGCAGGTCTTCCGCGTCGATGTCCGCTGGCTCGGCAAGAACGTCCTGCGCTGGGGCGCGCGCCTCGTCTCGGGCGGGATGCGCGGCGCACCACAGGTGCGGGGACTCGTCGACACGGCGCCGCTGCGGGCGTACCTCCGGCACGTCCTGGGCGTGGGCGACGAGCCGATCCCGGGGATCGAGCGAAACCTCGAGCAGGGAAGACTGAAGGCCGTCGCGCTCATCACGACGAGCTACACGACAGGCCAGACCATCGTCTGGGTGCAGGGGCGGGACATCCAGCTCTGGGAACGGCCGAACCGGCGCAGCCGCCAGGCCCGGCTCACCGTCGAGCACGCAATGGCGTCGGCCGCGCTGCCGATCTTCTTCCCCGCGATCCGGCTCGGGGACGAGTGGTTCGGCGATGGCGGGATCCGTCTGGCCGCACCGCTCTCGCCGGCGCTGCACCTCGGAGCGTCGCGGATCCTCGCAGTATCGACCCGGTACAACCGCTCGGTCTCCGAGGCCGACCGGCCGAGCATCACGGGGTACCCGCCGCCCGCCCAGGTAGTGGGCGTCCTCCTCAACGCGATCTTCCTGGACCTGATCGACCAGGACGCGATCCGGCTCGAGCGGATGAACCGCCTGCTCAGGAAGCTCCCCGAGGAGGAGCGGGAAGGGATGCGCATCGTCGAACTCATGGTGCTCCGTCCCTCGCGGGACCTCGGCCGCCTTGCCCGGGAGTACGAGCCGAGGCTGCCGGGCGCGTTCCGCTTCATGACGCGCGGCCTCGGCACCCGGGAAACCGAGAGCGCCGACGCGCTCAGCCTCATCATGTTCCAGGAGGACTACCTGCGTCGGCTGATCGAGATCGGATACGAGGACGCGCTCGCACGGGCGGACGAGATCGGCGCGTTCCTCGCCGGCGAACGGCTCGCACCCGCGACGACCTGAGGCGAAGCATGAACGTGCTCGATCTGACGTACTACGGGAACACGATCCGGGCCTGGCTCGTCGCGATCCTGCTGGCGGCCGTCGCCTTCACCGCTTTCCAGGTCGTGAAGGCGGCTCTGCTCCGCCGCCATACGCGCTTCGGTGGTGCGGTGGCGGAGGGGGCGGACGAGGCGATCCGGGCGATGGCCGCCCGAACCCACGGCTGGTGGCTGCTCGTCTTCGCCGCGTACATCGGCTCGCGCATCCTCTTCTTCCCCAGCTACGTCGAGTCGAAGATCCGGGCCGCCGTCGTCATCGCTCTCGCCGTCCAGGGCGCGCTGTGGACGGTGGCCGTCCTGGACGTGCTCCAGCGCCGGAGCATCGACCGGCGCCTGGCCGAGGACCCGTCGACGGTGACCACGATCCGGTTCCTCGCCTTCGCGGGCCGCGTGGTCGCCTGGACGTTCTTCGCCCTCCTCGCGCTCTCCAACCTGGGGATCAGCGTCACACCCGTCCTGACCGGCCTGGGGATCGGTGGGATCGCCGTCGCCCTCGCGGTCCAGAACATTCTCGGCGACCTCTTCGCCTCCCTCTCGATCGTGCTGGACCGGCCTTTCATCGTGGGCGAGACGATCGTGGTCGGAGATGTGACGGGCACGGTCGAACGCGTCGGTCTCAAGACGACCCGGCTGCGGGGCGAGGACGGCGAGCAGATCGTCTTCCCCAACTCCGAGCTGCTCCGTAGCCGGATCCGCAATTTCAGCCGGGGGAACGGGAGGCGGGTCCAGTTCGGGGTGGGTGTGTCGGCGCAAACGCCGCACGAGAAGCTGGCGCGCGTCCCGGAGATCGTGAGGGAGATCGTCGAGGCGCGGGATGGCGTGCGCTTCGTCCGCGCCCAGTTGCGCCGCATCGGCGCCGCGACCTTCGACTTCGAGGTCGTCTACGACGTGGTCGGGCCGGACCCCTCCGCGGTTCTGGACATCCAGCAGGACGTCCAGCTCGAGCTGGTCCGGCGGTTCGAGGAAGAGGGCATCACGTTTGCGGACACCTCGCACCCGCTGCGCGTGCTGCCGATCGTGGTTGCGGCCGCCGCGGCGTTCGAGCCGACGGATTGACGCAGGCGCCGTCGGCCGGCGCGCCGTGCCGGGTCGCGGCCTCCAGGCACGTCCTTCCGCCGCGCCCGAGCTGGCCGGGCACGGTCACGCCGTCAGGCTTTCACCGCCGCGGCCGGCCCGGCGGGAGCTTCCGATCCCACTCGAGGGCGTTGTAGCGCCTCAGGATCTCCAGCGTCCGGTCCAGAGGCAGCGCCTCCACGGTCCCGCGATGGCCGGTCACGGTCGTGGCGCGGAACAGGGAGTTGTAGATCGCTTCCTCCGTCGCCTCGGCCACGGCCTGGAAGAGCGGCGACATCGCGTCGTTCGGCAGGTCCTCCACGGTTCGCGGCGTCGTACCCGGCCTCCGCCGCACGGATTCCGCCGTCGAGAAGGCGAGGACGTAGTCGCCGGACCCGTTCGTCATGCTCGAGCCGGTACGGGCGAGGCCGACGAGCGCGCGGCTCGCGAGGCGCTCAAGGTTGCGCGAGTCGAGCGGCGCGTCCGTCGCCACCACGATCATGATGCTGCCGTCGGGCGA
>VSDC01000315.1:0-3454 GCA_047459275.1 Gemmatimonadota bacterium | reverse complement strand
GATCGGGATCGTGGACACGGGGATCGACCTCGCCCACGAGGACTTCCGGGACGGGAACGGGCGCACGCGGATTCTGTACGCCTGGGACCAGAGCGTCACGGACGGGCGGCCGCCCGGCGCCGTGGGAGACGACGTCCTGGACTACGGCCACGAGTGCGTCGCCGCCGACATCGAAGCCGGGCGCTGCCCGATCACCGACCCCGTGGGGCACGGTACGCACGTGGCCGGGATCGCCGCGGGCGACGGCTCGGCGACGGGGAACGGACTCCCGGCCTACCGTTACGTCGGCACCGCGCCCGACGCGGACCTGATCGTGGTTCGCGCCGGCGACAGCGGTTTCACCAGCGACCAGCTCCTGGAAGGCGTCGCCTACATCTTCGCACGGGCCGCGGAACTAGGGCGCCCGGCCGTCGTGAACCTCTCCGTCAGCACGCAGTCGGGCCCGCACGACGGGAGCACCCTCCTCGAGCAGGGACTCAACGCCCTCGCCGGGCCGGGGCGGCTGATCGTGGCAGGGGCGGGGAACCAGGGGGTGAACGAGAACGAGACGCCGGCCTTCGTCCGCGCGCCAGCGCACGCGATGGGCACGCTCGCGGCCAGTGCGACCGGCGAGCACACGCTGGTCGTCCCGGCCTACTCGCCCCGCGCCGGCGCGCTGAACGATGGCGCCGTCCTCGAGCTGTGGTACGAGGGGGAGGACTCGCTCACGGTCACCGTCGTCTCGCCCCGCGGCGACAGCCTGGTCGCGGCCACTGGCGACAGCGCGCTCGTCCAGACGCCCGGCGGCACGATCGGCATCCTGAACGCCGTCGGCGGGCCGCAGGCCACGAACGGCGACCACGTCGCGTTGATCGCCATCGCGGACGAGGACGCCGCCGCGCCCCCCGATCCCGGCCGCTGGACGATCCGCGTCCGCAAGACCCGGGGCTACGGCCCCGGCACGTACCACCTCTGGCTCATCGGCGGCACCTTCGACAATCCGGTGGAGCTGGCGAAGCTCGAGGGCGGGACGACGAACTCCCACCTGGTCGGCTCGCCCGCCACCGCCGACCGCGTGATCGCCGTGGCCGGGTACGTGACGAAGCAGGAATGGCGCACCGTCGGCGGCGAGGTCCAGAGCTTCCCCTTCCGCGAGCCGACGGGCGACATCGCCTCCTTCAGCAGCCCCGGCCCCCGACGCGACGGCGTGCTCAAGCCCGAGATCACCGCGCCGGCCAAGGTCGTCGTCTCGGCGCGCGCGGCAGGGGGTTCCACGTACACGGGCCTCCCCTGGCTCGTCGAGGAAGACGGTGTGCACGCCGCGCTCCTCGGGACGAGCATGGCGGCGCCCTTCGTGACCGGCGTCGCGGCGCTCCTCCTCCAGATCGATCCGAAGCTCACGCCGGAGAAGGCGCGCGAGATCCTGACCGCGTCCGCACGACGCGACGCCTTCACCGCCATGCCCCGCACGGGCGAGCCGCAGGGCAAGGTGCCCAACGCCCAGTGGGGGTACGGCAAGCTCGACGCGGCCGCCGCCGTGCGCCGCCTGCGTCCCGACGGCGCGCTCCCGGGCGGCGAGGTCGTCAATCTGTCCGAGAACCCCGTGCGCAGCGGCCGGCTGATCATCAATTACGTCCAGCGCCCCCGGTCGATCACGGTCTACTCGATCACGGGGGAGCGTGTGCGTCGATTCGCCGAACAGGAGATCGGCGACCGGCTCACGGTCTGGCCCCTGGACACGGACGGCGGACGCCCCGTCGCCAACGGCGCGTTCATCCTCGCCGTCGACATCGCGGGCGAAATGGTGCTCAAGAAAGTCTTCGTGCTCCGGCCATGATCGCGCGCGCCGCGTCCCACGCCCGGATCGGGGGCCTGCTCCTGGCCGCGGTGGTCATCTGCGCTCGCGCGGCCGTCGCACAGGACCCGGGCGCGACGGCGGCCGCGGTGCTCCGCGTCGCCCCGGCGCCCCGCCCCCTCGCCCTCGGCGGGGCTTATGTTCCCTTCGCCGACGTGCTCAGTGTCTTCTACAACCCCGCCCGTCTCTCCGCCGCGGACCCCGCCGCCGCGCTCGCCTACCGCACGCTCCCGGTGGAGGCCGGGATCGGGTCCGCCGCGCTCGCCGCTCGTCTCGGCCCGGGCACGTTCGGCTTCGGCGCGCAGTTCCTGAATTACGGGGAGATCGAGGTCGTCGAGCCGGATCCGTCGACCGGCGGGGAGATCGGGCTTCCGACGGGCGAGCGCGTCGGGGGCGGCGAGCTCGTGGCCACGGCGGCGTACGGCGTGAGGTTGGGGGGAATGTTCGAGTTGGGCGCGGCCGCGAAGCTGATTCGCCTCCAGCTCGCCGAGGCGTCCGCCAGCGGTGCCGCATTCGACGTCGGAGCGGCGGTCGAGGGCTGGGATGGGCGCGTGGCGTTGGGGGTCGCGGTCCAGAACCTCGGCGGCGACATCGGCCCGGGGAGAGAGTCGCCGCTCCCGCGGATGATCCGCGCGGGCGCGGCGCTGCGCCTCGAGGCGCCGGCCGGTCTCCAGGCCGTACTCGTCGCCGAGGCGGTGGAGCAGGGCGGCGCCGTCTCGCCCCTCGGCGGGATCGAGGTCGGGAGGGTGCGCCCGGGCGCCGCAATCGTCGGACGCCTGGGATACGACGGCAGCGCCGGCGAGGGCGCGCGCGACCCGCTCGTCGCCGGCGCCGGCATCCTCCTCGGCGGCCTCGCCCTCGATTACGCGTTCCGTGCCCTCGGGCCCCTGGGCGCTACCCACGTCTTCGGGGTCACGTTCCGGCTATCGCCCTGACGATCTCCGCGCCAAGCGCCTCGATCTGCCAGCGCCGAAGCCCCGGAACCCCCGACAGGGCCTCGAGGGACCGGGGTCGCAGACGGGCGAGCTCCTCGAGCTGGGAGCGAGGCATCAGGAAGCCGCGGTCGATCCCGAGCGCCGTCGCCACCTCGTCACGCGCCGCGCGCAGCCGCTCCAGCGTCGCATCGAACTCGGGGTCCGGCGGCGGCCGGCCCGCGCCCCGCGGGCGCGTGGGGAGCGCCTCTTCGGGAAGTGCACGCGCACGCGCGATCGCGGCCAGCACTTCCCGGCCGTGCCGGCGAGCCAGGGAGCGCGGGGTGCCCGGCACGGCCGACAGTGCCCGCTCCGTCTCCGGCATGCGGCGCGCGATCTCGATCATCGCCTCGTTCGTCAGGACCCTGAACGGGGCGACGTCCCGCTCCCGCGCGACGGCTTCCCGCCACGCGTGCAGTTCCCTCAGGACCGCGAGCTGCCGCGGTTGAAGATCTCGCGTCCCTTTCAGGCGCAGGTATGCGTCGGGGTCGGCCGCGGGGGGGGTCCACTGGATCGCTTCCTGGAGCTCGAACTCTTCCTGCGCCCATGCCAGTCGACCGCGACGCTCCAGTTCTGCGCGGAGCAGGTCGCGCAGGGGAAGGAGGTGCCTCGTGTCCTCCGCCGCGTACTCCAGCATCTCGACCGGGAG
>VSDC01000314.1:0-3456 GCA_047459275.1 Gemmatimonadota bacterium | reverse complement strand
GAGGCAAATTACGATGCGACGCGGTGTTGGACAACTATTGCTGGCCGCGGGAACGGCCCTCGCGGCCGCCTGCGGCGCCGCCCCGGCCGGGGACGCCCCCGTCGCCTCCATCGAGGCGCGCGCCGGAACTCCAGCGGTCGCTGATTCCGGCGAGGGCGGCCCCAGGCTTGCCGATTCGGGCGCGAGCGTCCGTCTCGGGATCGACGTACTCCTCGCCGCGAACGCGGACGTCCTCCGGGGCCGCCGCGTCGGGCTCATAACCAACCACACCGGCCGGAACGCCGCCGGAGAGAGCACGATCGACCTGCTGCACGAGCACCCGGCCGTCGAGCTCGTCGCCCTCTTCAGCCCGGAGCACGGGATCCGGGGCACCGCGGAGGCCGGCGAACGGGTAGAGAGCGGACGGGACGCCCGCACGGGGCTCCCCATCCATTCCCTTTACGGAGAAACCCGGACACCCACCGCGACGATGCTCGAGGGCGTCGAAGTCCTGGTCTTCGACATCCAGGACATCGGCTCACGCTATTACACCTACGTGTGGACCATGGCGCTCGCGATGCGCGCCGCCGCCGAGCACGGCATCCCCTTCGTCGTCCTCGACCGCCCCAACCCGATCGGCGGAGCGTTGGTCCAGGGGAATGTCCTCGACCCCGGGCATGCGTCCTTCGTCGGGCTGTATCCCGTGCCCATGCGGCACGGCCTAACGGCCGGCGAACTCGCCCGGCTGGTCAACGCGGAGTTCGGCGTGGGCGCGGATCTCACGGTCGTGCCCATGGAGGGTTGGCGGCGCGACACGTGGTACGACGAGACCGGCCTCCCCTGGACCCCGCCGTCGCCCAACATGCCTTCCCTCGAGAGCGCCACCCACTACCCGGGAACCTGCCTTTTCGAGGGAACGAACCTCTCCGTCGGGCGCGGGACGCCTCTCGCCTTCCAGCAGATCGGCGCTCCCTGGCTCGACCACGAGGCGCTGGCTCGCCGCCTCGAGGCCTACGGCCTGCCCGGCGTCCGCTTCGAGCCCGTCACTTTCACCCCCGAACGCCCCGGCGACGGGAAATACGACGGCGTCGCCGTCCGCGGCGTCCGCTTCGTCGCCACCGATCGGGACCGCTACGACCCGACCCGGGCGGCCGTGGCCGCGCTCATCGAGATCCGGCGCCTCCACCCCGACCGCCTGGAATGGCGGAGCTCGCACTTCGACCGGCTCGCCGGGACCGACCGGCTCCGGCGGCAGATCGTGGACGGCGCGTCGTTGGAGGACGTCACCCGGGATTGGGAAGGCCAGGTCGGGGCGTTCAACCGGCTACGCGAGCGATACCTCCTGTACCGGTAGCGACGCGGCCCCCGCCTGTGTCCGGGAAGGCAGACGAGGATCCGGGTCGCTCCTCACCGCCAACCGCGCTCGCCGTGGACCGCGCTCACCTCCAATCCCGTTCCGCCCGCCGCCGTTCGAGCGTTCGACCCTGGAAGGGGAACCGACGGCCTCCCTCCTCCTGGAGCGGGCGCGTGAAGCCGATGTTGTGCTCGGGACGTGGGTGCAGGTGCTGGATGGTGCGCTCCGAGTACTCGTAGGCGTACGGGGAGCCGCCGCTGTAGCGGCCGTAGTGCTCGGAGAAGTCGTGCATCCCCATGCGCGTGCGGATCATGTACTCTTCGCCGTAGGCGGGTCCGGGCGGGCCCGCCAGCCGCCTCCTCCATCCCTGCCGGCGCCGGCCCCGAGGACGACGTGCGGCGCTCCAGCGCCGGCGATAGCGGCCCCCGCGGCGTGCGGTGTACTCGTGGTCGTAGCGCGGCATGCGGTCCTCCTGCCGTTGCGGTGCCACCGCCGGTAGGCGCAACAAGCGGGCCGCCCCGGCGACCGAGGCGGCCCGAAGTAACGGAAGCCGAGAGACCTCTCCAAACGGGCCGGCGCCCGGCCCGTCACCGGCCGCGGGGCCCCCGCCCCGCTACCGCTCCAGCACCGTCGGGAACGTCCCCTCCTTCACCGCAGGGTGCACGATCACGCCCTCCTCGGGGAGCCTCAGCTCGACCGGCTGGTCCCGGACCGCGCGCCGGAACCCCTTCCCTTCCAGGATCCGGTGGACGTAGATCCGCCTCACGATCACCATCACGCTGGCCAGGACCGGGACCGCGACCAGAAGGCCGATCACCTCCAGGAGGTGGGCCATGATGAGCACGCTGAGCAGCGTGAGCACCGGCGGAAGGTGGACCTGGCGCTCCATGATCATCGGCGCGATCACGTTCGCCTCGATCAGGTGCACGACCACCCCGAGGAGGAGCACCAGCACCACGGTGAGCACGCTCCCGGTCCCCAGGACGAAGATCGCGGGCAGGATCGTCGAGATCAGCGTGCCGAAGAACGGAACGATCGCGACGAGGCCCGTGAAGACGCCGAAGGCGAGGGCGTAGGGGACACCGAGGAGCTCGAGCCCGATCCACGTGAGCACCGCCAGGGAGAACATGGCGAGGAGCTGGCCCACGATCCACGCGCGGAGCGTGTACGCGAGATCGGCAAGCAGATCACGAACCAGCTCGCGGTGGACCGGCGGTACCAGGGCAATGAACCCCTCCCTGTACAGGGAGGGGCGGTAGGCGAGGTAGATCCCCATCACCAGCACGCTGATCGCGTGGATGAGGAACTGCATGCCGCTGAACACGTACGGCACGATGCCGCGGAAGTAGCCGCCGATCTGCTGGATGATGGAGCCGACGTAGCTCTCACCCTCGCGCAGCGGCCCCAGAAGTTGCGCGGCCACTGGAGAGCGCGCCGCCAGATCGAGGAGCCGGTCCTCCCACAGCTCGAGCTGGCGCGGCAGGGCGTAGATCAGTTCCTGCGTCTGGTCCGAGACCGGTGGAACGACCAGGTATCCGACGCCGATCAAAGCGAGCGCCGTCCCCAGGACCCCCAGGAGCAGCCCGAGCCCGCGCGGCACGCCCAGCCGCACCTGGAGGGTGTCGGTGATCGCGCCGAGGTAGAGGGAGAAAAGGATCGCAATGAACAGAAGCAGCAAGATCTCCGCGATGCTGTACAGGAACAGGAGGAGCAGCAGCGCGGAGATCGTTGCGACGACGCCGTGCGACCGACGGTTCATCCGGTTTTACGCCTCTCCCTCCAGTTCGGCCTCCCGACTCATCCCCTCCACTTCGTCGACGTGTGCCGGTCGTAGCTGACGCGACTCCGAAGCCTCACCCGGCAGCGCCCGCGTCCCGGCGGAGCCGCCCGGAAGCAGCCCCATTCGTTCCTTGAGTGCGAGCAGCCGCTGATCCACGTTGTCGTTCTTCTCGAGACGGGCGAACTGCTTCTCGAGCGTGTCGCCGGTGAGCGCCTCCGTGACCTCGGCCGCGGCCAGCGCCCTCCGCTCTGCCTCCTCGATCTTCTCGGCGACCCGCTCGAACGCCTCGAACGCCGAGCGATCGTTGAGGCCGGCCATCGTCTCGTGGATCCGCTTCTGCGCC
>VSDC01000313.1:0-3459 GCA_047459275.1 Gemmatimonadota bacterium | reverse complement strand
CCCACGGCGATCACACCGCCACCGCCCGCCGCTGCAGCTTCCGGTAGCGGTCCAGCAGCATCTTGCGCTTGAGCGGCGAGAGGTGATCGATGTAGAGAATGCCGTCCAGATGATCGATCTCGTGCTGCAGGCAGCGGGACAGGTCGCCGTCGGCTTCGATGCGGACCGGCTGCCCCTCCAGGTCCAGGGCCTCGACCACCACGCGCGCCGGGCGCTCGACGATCTCCGAAACGCCCGGGATGCTCAGGCAGCCCTCTTCCCCTCGCACCCGCTCCACACTTCGCTCCACCACGCGCGGGTTGATCAGAGCGTACGCCGGCGACGCGCCGTACGGCAGCTCGACCACGATGATCCGCTTCGATACACCCACCTGCGGAGCGGCCAGCCCCTGGCCGTCCGCCTTGTGCATCGTCACGAACATCGCCCGCACCAGCTCACGCACCTCGTCGTCGATCCGATCGACCTCCTGCGCGCGCTGGCGCAGCACCGGCGCTCCCAACAGCTCGATCTTCAGCTCCCGCATCGGCTACGGCCTCCGTCGGCGCGGATCAGCGGCGCTTCCGCTGGGCACGCAGCGCGCGGCGCCGCGCTTCCGCCGCCTTCCGCTTCCGCTGCTCGCTCGGCTTCTCGTAGAAGCGCTTCCGCTTCATATCCCGGAACAGCCCCGAGCGCAGCATCTTCCGGCGAAACTGCTTCAGACCCCAATCCAGTCTGTCGTTCTCGTCGAGAATGACCTCAACCATTGACTCTCCTTTCTCCCGGTGAAACGAATACGGGATCCGGACACGCGCCCAGATCCCTTCCCCTCTGGTTCACGCACCGGCGTGCATCGCCGGGGAACTCCCGCGAAACATGTAAAATAATGTAACACTTCAACGTTCATTCGTCCACCCGCAATTTCCGGGCGCAGACGACGATCGCCGGGCGTCTCTGGCCGCCGGACGTCTCCGGTCACCGGGCGTCTCCGACCGCCGGGCGCGGGAGTTTCGATCGACACTCCCCCTCGTGGCCCGCACGATGCCTGTGGTAGATTTCGCGCGGGAACGCTGTATCTTGGAAAGCGTAGTCCTCTGGTAGTAACCTTTTCGGCCTCGGGAGGCCGTCTGTCATCGGAAGCGGTTCGCGGCGCGCAGGAGGCCAGACCGGCCCGGGGTGTCGGGCGAACGCTCCGCGCGCTGCGTCACAGGAATTTTCGGCTCTTCTTCTTCGGGCAGGGGATCTCGCTGATCGGCACCTGGATGCAGCAGGTGGCGATGAGCTGGCTCGTCTATCGCCTGACGGGCTCGCCCCTCGTCCTCGGGATGGTCACCTTCGTGGGGAACATCCCGTCGTTCGTGATCTCGCCGCTCGCCGGCGTGCTGGCGGACCGGTGGGACCGAAGGCGCATCGTGCTGATCACCCAGACCCTGTCCATGCTGGAAGCCGCGACGGTGGCGACGCTCACCATCACGGGCGTCGTCCAGGTCTGGCACATCCTGGCGCTGGCCGGCTTCCTCGGCATCGTGAACGGGATCGACGTCCCGGCGCGCCAGTCCCTCCTGGTCCGTCTCGTCGACGGCCCGTCGGACCTCGCGAACGCGATCGCGCTGAACTCGTCGATGTTCAACGGCGCGCGCCTCGTCGGCCCGGCGATCGCGGGCATGCTGATCGGCGTGGTGGGCGAGGGGCCCGTGATGGCGATCAACGCCCTGAGCTACCTGGCCGTGATCGGCTCGCTCCTCGCCATCGACATCGGCCCGCAGGCGACGCCGTCGGCCGCGCGCCCGTCGGTCCTCGAGACCCTCGGCGAGGGGTTCCGGTACGCGCTCGGCTTCGCGCCGATCCGCTCGATCCTCTTCCTCCTCGCGCTCCTCAACCTGGTCGGGATGCCGTACCTGGTGCTGATGCCCGTCTTCGCCAGCGACGTTCTCGCCGGCGGACCGCGCATGCTCGGCTTCCTCATGGGCTCGGCGGGGTGCGGCGCCCTCACGGGCGCCCTCTACCTCGCCTCGCGCACCAGCGTCCACGGACTCGGGCGACTGATCGGGATCTGCGCGACCGTGTTCGGCGTCGGCCTCGTCGCCTTCTCTCGCTCCACGATCGCCTGGATCTCCATCCCGCTCCTGGTCGTGACGGGCTTCGGGATGATGGTGACGACGGCCTCGATGAACACGGTGCTCCAGACCATCGTCGACGAGGACAAGCGAGGCCGCGTCATGAGCCTCTACGCCATGGCCTTCATGGGGATGGCGCCCTTCGGCGCGCTCCTCGCCGGCTCGGTGGCCAGCCGGATCGGCGCGCCGAACACGGTGCTCCTCGGCGGGATCGCCGTGATCCTGGCCGCCCAGTGGTTCCGCCACCGTCTCCCCGCCCTCGCCGAGGACGTGCGCCCCATCTACGAGCGGCTCGGCATCCTCCCGGAAGTCGCGACCGGATTGCAGCAGGCGACAGAGCTGAGACCGAAGGGGTGACACGGGCGCGGCAGGTCGGGGCCGACGGCCGTCCGGCCGTCAGCCGGCGCTCACGCATGCCGCCATGCGCCGGCCCGCCGCACCGGCCGGCAGCCCGGCGCCTCCGCGCGCCGCAGGCGCGCTCCCAGGCTGCCGCCCCCGCCCACCCAGGCCGACTACTCGCGCCACCGGCCTGACGCCGCCTCACCTCCCGTACACCCCCACCATCTCCGCCTCCGCCACGACGTGCCCCTCCATCGCCCTCTCCACCCGGTCCCGCGTCGCGCCGGGGCTCAGGTTCAACGTGGTGTCCAGGGCGTACACGTGGAAACGGTATCGGTGCTCCTTCCCGGGCGGTGGGCAGGGGCCGTCGTAGCCGATCCGGCCGAAGTCGTTCTCGCCCTGCACGGCCGCGCCCAGCCCCTCCACGGTCGGATCGTCCGGGATCGCCGCCGGCAACGTTCGCATGTCCGCCGGCAGGTTCCAGATGATCCAGTGGTCGAACGTACCCCGGGGCGCATCGGGGTCGTCCATGATCAGGGTGAGGCTGACCGCTTCGCTGGGAACGTCCTCCACCACGAGCGGCGGCGAGATCCCCTCGCCCTCGCACGTGAACGCCGTGGGGATCCGGCCGCCGTCCTCGAACTCCGGTGAGCTGATCCGCATACGGGCCTCCTTGCCTACCCCGCCTGCCGCCGCAAACCCGGGACCACGCGCGGCTCGCTGAGCTGCACCGTCCGGTCACCCGTGATCAGCCGCACGCCCCGCTGGTACATGAGGTACGCCCACGCCCACTGCACCATCACCACCAACCGGTTCCGGAAGCCGATCAGGTAGAGGATGTGAACGAAGACCCAGACCAGCCACGCGACGAGGCCGCTCAGCTTCAGCCCCGCGATCTCGGCGACCGCCGCCGCGCGCCCGATCGTCGCCAGGCTCCCCTTGTCGAAGTACCGGAACGGCGGCCGCGGCCGTCCCTCCAGGTCCGCCCGGATCGCCCGCGCGACGTGCCGGCCCATCTGCATCGCCG
>VSDC01000312.1:0-3476 GCA_047459275.1 Gemmatimonadota bacterium | reverse complement strand
CGGAAGTCGCCGCCCTCCTGGTACGGGCCGAGGAACATCAGGTAGGTGCGGAAGGTGTCGGCGCCGTACTTTTCGATGTACTCGTCCGGGATCACGACGTTGCCCCGGCTCTTCGACATCTTCGCGCCTTCCTTGATGATCAGCCCGTGCTTGCGGAAGCGCACGAAGGGCTCCTCGAAGTCGATGTGCCCGAGGTCGTGCAGCACCATGGTGATGAAGCGGCTGTACAGCAGGTGCAGCACCGCATGCTCCTCGCCGCCGATGTACATGTCGACGGGGAGCCACTTCTTGGTGAGCTCGGGGTCGAAGGGCACGTCGTCCCGGTTTGCCGACGGGTAGCGCAGGAAGTACCACGCGCTGTCGAGGAACGTGTCGCTCACGTCGGTCTCGCGCCGTGCCTCCTTGCCGCACTGGGGGCACGGGACGCGGTACCACTCCTCGACCCGGGCCAGCGGGCTCACGCCGCTCTCGTCGGGCTTGTAGTTCTCGATGTACGGCAGCACGACCGGGAGGTCCTCCTCGGGCACGGGGACGGTGCCGCAGTCGTCGCAGTAGATGATCGGGATCGGCGGGCCCCAGTAGCGCTGGCGCGAGATGCACCAGTCGTGGAGCCGGTAGTTGACGCGGGGCCTGGCCAGGCCGCGCTCCTCGAGCCACTTCGTGATCGCCTTCTTGGCCTCGGCCGAGCGCATCCCGTTGAACTGGTCGGAGTTGACCAGGACGCCGTCGCCGACGTAGGCCTGGTGGAGCGGGGTCCCCTCGTGGTCGCCTTCGCCGGCGACGACTCGCCGGATCGGGAGCGCGAACTTCTGGGCGAACTCGAAGTCGCGCTCGTCGTGGCCGGGGACGGCCATGATCGCGCCGGTCCCGTACTCCATGAGGACGTAGTCGGCGATCCAGACCGGGATCTCCTCGCCCGTGGCCGGGTTGATCGCGTAGCCGCCGGTGAAGACGCCGGTCTTCTCCTTGTCGGTTTTCTTGCGGGTGACCAGGTCCGTCGCGACGACCTTGCTCCGGTAGGTTTCCACGGCCTCGCGCTGCTCTTCGGTGGTCAGCAGGTCGACGAGCGGGTGCTCGGGCGCGAGGACCATGAAGGTGGCGCCGAAGATGGTGTCGGGCCGCGTGGTGAAGACGCGGATGACCGGCTTCTCGGCGTGGAGCCGAGCCGGCTCGTGGCGGTCCTCCGCGACCCGGCGGCGGGCGATCGGGAAGTCGATCTCGGCACCCTCGCTGCGGCCGATCCAGTTCTCCTGGGCCCGCTTCGTCGTTTCGGACCAGTCGATCCACGACAGGTTGTCGAGGAGCCGCTGGGCGTACTTCGTGATCTTGAAGAACCACTGCGAGAGGAAGCGCTGCTCGACGGGGGTGCCGCAGCGCTCGCACTCGCCGGCGATGACCTGCTCGTTGGCGAGGACGGTGTGGCAGCCGGGGCACCAGTTGACGGGCGCCTCCTTCTTCTCGGCGAGCCCCGCCTTGTAGAGCTGCAGGAAGAGCCACTGCGTCCACTTGTAGTAGCGCGGATCGGTGGTGTCGACCGTGTGGTTCCAGTCGTACATCGCGCCGGTCCGCTTGAGCTGCCGCGTGAAGTTGGCGATGTTGCGCGGGATCAGCTCCATCGGGTGGGTGCCGACCTTGAGCGCGAAGTTCTCCGAGTGGATGCCGAAGGCGTCGAAGCCGATCGGCTCGAAGACGTCGTCGCCGTGGAGGCGGCGGAAACGGCCGTAGATGTCGGCGCCGGTGAAGGCGTAGATGTTGCCGACGTGGAGCCCCTCGGCCGAGGGGTAGGGGAACATCATCAGGTTATAGAAGGGCCGCTCGGCCTTGGCGAGGGCCTCATCGGTGTAGGTGTTGGTCCCCCGCTCCGCCCACCGGCTCTGCCATTTCTTTTCGATCTCGGCAGGTCGATACGTGTCGTCGCTCGCGTGGCTCATCTCGTGACTTCGATCGCTGAAATCGTCCCGTTTTTCGCGGAACTGTACACTATAGTCGAAGAGCGGTGCCGGAACAACGGGGCGGATCACCGGCGCTTCACATAAAGGCGCGCGGCCGATGACGCCGGGGCGGGGAACGGCTCGAAACCGGTCTCGAGCTGGGCGCGGGTGAAATGGGGGGCGGTGCCGGCGATGGCGCGGGCCGGGAAACCCCAGGTGAGGACGTAGTCGATGCGGCCGCCGGTGCGGCGCGGGTAGACCTCGAGATCGACGCGAAAGCGGGCGGGGTAGTGCACGCCCGGGAAGTGGGGCGTGGGGTCGAGCACGGGACGATAGCGGACGGGGAAGTCGCGGTGTGTGGCCTCGTAGTTGTCGAGGAGGACCACTTTCCTCTCGGCGGCGATTCGTCCGGCCGCGTGCATGAGGGGCTTGACGCGGTAGGAAGTGAAGCCTCCGGAGCCGGTGGTGCCGAAGGGCGCGTAGCTGAGGGCCAGGAGCGTGGTGTTCGGGGCGATCGGCCGAGCGGCGGCGTGGAGGTCGCGGAGCTGGCGGTCCAGCTCGCGATAAACCGGGATGCGGACGACCAGGAAGGCGAGAGCGATGACGGCGGCGGCCAGGCCGAAGGAGCGCTCGAGGATCGGGTGGAAGCGATGCGCGCCGACCCAGAGGGTCGTCACGAGGAGCGCGAACAGGGCGATCCTGGGGAGGATATACGCGCCGCCGACGACGCCGTCCGGCGCGGTGAGGTAGAGGGCGCAGAACGCGAGCGCGACCCATCCGAGCGCGCCGCGGGCGGGGTGGTCCGGCTCGCGCTGGCCTGAACGCGCGAAAAAGGAGCGCACGAGGACGACGACGGCCAGTGCGGCGAGGAGCGCCGCGGCGGCGACGGCCGGCCGGTTCTCGAGGGGCGAGTAGGACATGAGGGCGTCGACGCCCCAGAGGGTGCGGAGCCGTGTCGTCGTCGGGGGCCCGAGGGAGACGGGGCCGAGGATGTCCGTTCCCGAGCGCGCGACGGCCAGGGCGATCGCGGCGGGGAGGGCGGAGGCGAGGGCGACGGGCAGGCGCGCGAGGCGGGGCATGTGGGGCATGTAAGGATGCGCGACGCCTCCCAGGACGCGGAACGCGAGGTGGAGCGTGCGGCGGAGTCGGTCGCCGGGTGCGCCCGAAGGTGCGGAGCCCGCCGCGATACGGAGCGTGAGGCGGAGCGTCCGGATCCTACCGGCCACGGGCGTCGCCATACCCGCCATCGCGCACGCGGCGCCGAGGAGGAGCACCCCCGAAGCGGCGGCCCACGCCCGCAGGTCGTCGCGCAGGAGGTACCAGGCGACGAGGGTCCCGGAAGCGGCGAACGAGGCGACGACGCCCGACGCGAGGCCCTGGGGCGGGTCGAGGTCCGCGGGCTCCGGGCGGGGCCGGGGATGCGTCGGCGTGGGCGGCGGGCTCACCGGGCCGGGTCGTGCGCTCGCCGGGGCCTCCCGTCGCTCCGCCGGCCGTCGCCGCCAGCCGACCGCGATGATGCCGCACGCGATCAGCGCGAAGACCCAG
>VSDC01000311.1:0-3480 GCA_047459275.1 Gemmatimonadota bacterium | reverse complement strand
GGTTGCGCTCGGCCTCGATCCAGTCGATGCGCGTCACCTCCAGGAGCACGGACCGTTCGCCGTCCGGCACGAGGATCCGCTCCAGGTAACCCGGGCGCGGAGCGACCCCGGCGAGGAGCTCGCGCAGACGCTGATCCACGTCGTCGGGCCGGCCGCGGAAGCGCTCCTTGACCCGCTCGAGGGTCCGCGTGAAGCGATCCTGGCTGAACGGCTTGAGGAGGTAATCCACGGCGTGCACCTCGAAGGCGCGCACGGCGTAGGCGTCGTACGCGGTCACGAAGACCACGTGCGGCAACCGGCCGCGGGCGTCCAGCTCGGCGAGGACCCCGAAGCCGTCCAGCCCGGGCATCTGCACATCGAGGAAGACGACGTCGGGCTCGAGCCGGGCGACGGCCCCGACCGCCTCCGTCCCGCTGCCCGCCTCGCCCACGACCTCGAATTCCGGGTCCGCGGCCAAGTGTCGCCGCACCCTGGCGCGCGCGGGCGGCTCGTCGTCGACGATCAGGACGCGGATCCGGTCCATGCCTCCTCCGCCATTACATCATCCGCCGGGACGTCCTCCGGCGCGACTTCATCCGGGCGCGCGCGGTAGGGGATCCGGATCGACACGCGCATCCCGCCGAGACGCCCGGTCCCGAGCATCATCGATTGAGACGGGCCGTAGAGCGCTCGCAGCCGCTCGGCCGTGTTGCGGAGCCCGACGCCCTGCCCGGCCGTCTGCCGCCCGGGTGACGCGATCGACGCGTCCCCGCCTGGCACCGCCGACATCGCGGTCGACGCGCCGTCGCTCGGGACCGCCGTCGATTCCCGTGCGGCATCCGGGCTCCGCGCGCCCGACCATCCCGGCCCGTTGTCTTCGACCTCCAGCAGCACCATGTCCCCTTCCCGGCGCACCCGCACCTCGATCCGGGCGGGCGCGGGCGGCGGCGGCGCGCCGTGACGGATCGCATTCTCGACCAGCGGCTGGAGGAGCAGCGTCGGGACGAGCGCGGCCCTGAGACCATCGTCGACGTCGAGGTCGAATTGGAGCCGGTCGCCGAAGCGGGCCCGCATGATCTCCCTGTACGCCTCGAGGACCTGCAGCTCCTCGGCGAGCGTCACCTCCTGGCGGTGCGACGCCGCGAGGGCTCGCCGCATCAGCTCCGAGAGCCCGACCAGCATCCGGTCCGCCCGGGCCACGTCCTCGTACATCACTGCCGAGATCGTGTTCAGCGCATTGAAGATGAAGTGGGGATTGAGCTGCGCCTGAAGGTTCTCGAGCTGCGCCCGGGCGAGTCGCGCCTCGAGGTCGCGGGCGCGGAGCTCGGCGTCGCGCGCGGCGCGGTAGCGCTCGAAGAGGGCCATGACCACGAAGACGAGCGCGTACGTCGAGACGTCCTTCGGCAGCTCCATCGCGTACCGCACGGGGAGGCGGCCGTAGTCGTAGTCGCCCAGCCCGAAGAGCGGGAAGAGCGCCTCGCGGCTCAACCAGTTGAGGGTGGTGTGCAGCGCCGAATAGACGACGATTCCGGCCCCGTGCCACGCGGCCCGCGCCGGCCAGCGCCACCCGGCGAAACCGATCTGCCGCGACCAGAGCACGAGCGGGATGAGGATCAGCGCTCCGCCGAGGTGCCCGGTCAGCTCCTCCAAGAGCGGCGCCGCCGCCGGCCGCGACTCGCCGCGCGCGACGTCGTCCAGGTACTTGTACGCGAAGGTGAGGAGCGCCATCGCCAGGGTGACGAGGAGGCTCCACGCCACGATCCGCGTCGGCTTGAGGAGCGATGTGGGGCGCACCGGCGTGAGGGGCGGCGCGGAGCGCGTCGGATCGGCCGGCGGCGACGCGGGGCGCTTCGGCGTGAACGAGGGCGGCCCGGATGGGCCTCGCGGGTCGGGTCTAGCCATGGATCTCGGTCCCGGGCGCCAGGTTGGACGAGGAGCGCGAGTACTCTCCAAAGCTCGCCCGATCCGGGGCGCGGGGCAACGGCTTCATGCCGAACAGGAAGCGCATCACCGGGACCGGCCGCACCAGCAGGTCGTAGATCGCCCAGCTCACGAGGATCGAGACCGTGCTCACGAAGAGGTACTTGGCCAGGATGCTCTCTTCGACCCGGACCACGTAGAAGCCGACGACCACGATCACGGTCTGGTGGAGGATGTAGAACGGGTAGATCCCCTCGTTCAGCCGCGCCAGCAGCCTCGACGGCCGGTTCAGGTACCGCTTCCCGTACCCGAGAAAGGCCAGCACCCAGCACCAGGCGTTGAAGCCCTGGAGCAGATAATAGAGCGTGTTCGCCAGCGAATACTCGAAATCGGGCGTCGCGCCGTTCCAGCGGATCGCGTCGATGGCGACGATCGAGAGGAACGCCAGGGTGAGGGAGGCACGCCGCCGCGCCTCGATCTCGTCCCATACTCTCCCCGCGACCGACAGGAGGTAGCCGTAGACGAAGAAATTGAAGTAGTAGAGCAGGTGAGCGACGTCGTGGACGACGTCCTGGGGTCCCGGGAAGCGGACTACGAGGGCGGCCAGCACCGCTCCGAGCGGGAGCGCGAGGGCGTACAGCCCCGGCCCGCGGGCTAGCCGCTCGACCGCCCCTGCGATTCTGGCGCCCACCGAGCCGCGCAGGTACAGGAAGAACGGCAGGGCCGTCGCCGAGTAGAGGAACAGATAGAAGACGAACCAGAGGTGATGGTAGCTCAGGTTCCCCTGGGGGTAAGGCCCGGTCGTGAACACCTCCGGATAGAAGTCCAGGAACGAAGTGTACGCCGCACCCCCCGCGATCCGCTCGAGGTAGATCTGCGGCGGCACGATCACCAGCGCCCCGAAGACGACGGGGACGAGCAGCCGCCCGGCGCGCTCGCGCAGGTACTCGCCCGCCGTCCTCCGGCGCAGCGCGAAGCTGGTCCCGATCCCTGAGATCATGAAGAGCAGCGGCATGCGCCAGCGCGACATGAAGTAGTTGACCTCCAGCACCAGCCGGCTCGTCTCGGGGTTCTTGATGTGCCAGTCCCACTCGGCCGCGAAGATCATCCCGGTGTGGAAATACACGAGCAGGAGGATCGCGATCACCCGCAGCCAGTCCAGGTCGTGGCGGCGGTCCGGCGCCTGACTCCGATAGTCGAGAGAGGAGGCAGATACCTGGCGCTCCCAGGGGGAAGCCGGTGCCTGATGGTTCACAGGGGTGACCGATTCCTGACGCTCCAGAGGAGTGCTGGGGCCCATCGTCCACTCCGCTCGAGGTTGTCGTCCGCTCCGCCCGGGGCTGCCGGGTCGCGGCGCTGCCCTCGGGCCTGCCTCGATCAATCTCGCGCGGCGTCGTCACGGGGCGAAGCGCGAAGGGACGAGCGGAGCGAGGGCGGGACGAACGGGACGGACAGCGGATCGGCGGGCCCTGACGACCGACGGGTCGACGGCCCCCCGCGAACGGCTGATCGGCGGGCGCGGACCCACGGCGGCTCGATGAACGGCGGATCGACGGGCCCCGGCGGCACGGGAGCCAGGCG
>VSDC01000310.1:0-3482 GCA_047459275.1 Gemmatimonadota bacterium | reverse complement strand
GTTTTCGAAGGTGTGCTCGAAGGTGTGACCGGCCTGGTTCAGCGACGCGGACGACCACTCCGAATGACCGTCCGGGGTGACGGTGTGCGCGCCGCCGCTCACCCAGACCCAACGCACCGTCTGCCCTGCGGAGATCGTCACCGTGCTGGGGCTGAAGCTCGTACCCACCAGTCGCACGATGACCAAATCCTCCTCGCCTTCTGCCACGAGGTTGAAATCGACCGTCGCGGTCTGGCCCGCGGCCACGGTGACCGACCGGCTCGCGCTCGACCCCTCCGCCAGGCTGTACCCGTCCGGAACCTCGATCGAAACCGTGTACTCACCGGGCTCGAGGTCGCCGAAGCTGTACGAACCGGAAGAGGACGTTGCCGCGGATCGATTGACAGGACCGCTCAGGCTCACCTCCACACCGGCTACGCCTCCGCCGGTGGTCCGGCGGACCGTTCCGGCGATCGTCCCGACGTCCGCCGACGGGGGCGTCGGTTCGCCGTCGCTGCTGCAGGCGACGATGCCGAAGCCGAGCGACAACGCGAGCGGCAGCACGATGCGACGCCCGAGGCGCTGCACTCCGCCTGTGCCGAGGACCGACGACGACACGTGCGGCTCAGCAATGTTCGAACGTAACGGTGCGGACATGACACGGCCTCCTGGTTGAAGTCCTTGGTGGAACGACTCCGGCGTCCGTCGCAACGAACGATAGTCAGGCGAGGACGGATGTACGGCACGGATTCGTTATCCAAACGCGTATCTCAGCGAATAAATGACACCCAACCGGTTCGTCAAGACTTCGAAACGACATCCGTGGGATGACCAGGCGCGTGTCTGGCGGGAATCGGCATGGCCGTGGGAGCGTCGGGAGCGTCGCGCGGAGAGATTCTCGTGAGGAGAGGCAAGGGTTGTGGAACGGTGACCACGGCCGGCCGCGGCCGGATCACCCCTGGCGGACCGGTCGAATCACGCTTCCCGAACGATCGTGAGCGTGGCTCGGCCTTTCGAAGCGGATTCGGGCAGCGGCGGACCCTGCTGCTCCTTGGCGGTGGTGAGGACGATCGTCGTTCGTGTGGAGCTGACCGACGGGATGCGACGGATGCGCTCGTCGAGGAGGTGTGCGAGGGCGTCGGTGTTGGGGACGCGGACCTTCACGAAGAAGCAATCCTCACCCACCACGCGGTGAACCTCGCGAACCTCGGGGATCTCCGCGAGGAGGCCAGCGGTGTCGACGTTCTTGGCGTTCTCGTTGGTCTGGATCATGACGAAAGCCATGAGGCCGTACCCGAGGGCGTGGGGATTCAGCGCGGCGTGGTAGCCGCGGATCACGCCGGCCTCTTCGAGCTTTCGCACGCGCTGGAAGATCGCGGAGGGCGCGAGTCCGACCTGTCGGGCGATCTCTGCGTTGGGCGTGCGCGCGTTCTCGCTGAGCGCGCGCAGGATCGCGAGGTCGATGTCGTCGAGCGTGTAGTCCATGGCCTTAAGAGTTAAGGGGCCGGCGGGATCCCGGCAAGGCACAGGTCGGCGGGGGCTCCGGCGAGCGTCCGCAGGATCCTGCGCCGCGCACCTGCTCCACCGGACGATCATGGATTTCCCGGCTGACCGCGGCCCTCGGCCGACCACGGCCATCGCCGCCGACCTGCGGGCCATGGACGCTCACCACGGCCTTTGCCGGCCCATGAGTTACCGTTTCCGTCGTGCGACCTGGTCCGCCATGCGAAGCGCGGCGAACGCGTTGACGATGCCGCCTGTGGCGGAGAGTTCCGCGAAGTCGACCCGGTCGCCATCCGAGCCCGGGCGAACCACGCGCCGGCCGGCGTAGGGAGTCGCCGTCTCGAGGATGATTCGCTTGACCTCTGCGGCGTCGAGCTCCGGATAGTAGGCCATGATCAGCGCGGCGAGGCCGGAGACGACGGGGGCGGCCATGCTGGTCCCGGAATTGGCCTCGTAGGCGTTCCCCGGCACGGTCGAGTAAATGTCGACCCCAGGCGCGAAGACGTGCACGTGGCCGCGGCCGTAGTTGCTGAACGAGGCGGCCAGGTTGTCCGCGCCCTGCCAGGAGGAAGCGCCGACCTCGATCCAGAGGCGCGCGGAATCGCCGTCGGCGTAGAAGCGGCTCGGGAAGCTCGGCTCCGAGCCCAGGTCCGCTCCGTCGTTGCCGGCGGCGTGCACGATGAGGACGCCCTTCGACTCGGCGTAGCGCACGGCGTCGTCGACGGCCGCCTTGTTGGGGGAGAAGCCCTTCCCGAAGCTCATGTTGATGATGTGCGCGCCGTTGTCGACGGCGTATCGGATCGCGTTGGCCACGTCCTTGTCCCGCTCGTCGCCGTCGGGAACCGCGCGGATCGGCATGATGCGGACGGAGGTCGCGATCCCGTCGATCCCGATTCCGTTCCCCCGTTCGGCGGCGATGATCCCGGCCACGTGGGTGCCGTGGCTCGGGTCGGGGCCGACGACGTCGGGGTTGCCGTAGAAGCGCTCGGTGACGTCGGCGTAGTCGTCGCCGACGATATCGCGCGGGTCGAATTCGGGATCCAGGCCGTAATCGATGAGGTTCTGGAGGTTCTGCAGCTCGCGCTTGACGAGGGCCGGGGTGATCCCCTGCTCCGCGAGCATGAGGTACATCCGCTTCGCCTCCTGGACCTCGTAGCGGGGCGAGGCGATGGAGCGGACGTCCGCGACGGTGAGCGAGTCCTTCCCGAGTTCCGCCCGGAGCAAGGACGTGAAGTGATCGAGCGCCATGTCGATCTCGCGGAGCTGGAAGAGGAACTGCTCCTTCTCAGTGCGCTCCTTCCGGTACGCGGCCTCGATCCTGTCGCATGGGCTGCCGTCGGGCGCGGTGCCCTTGCCGCCGTTCGTGCGGCAGGCGGCGTAGAGCCGGGTCACCTCGTACGTGTCGTGATGGACGTGGCGTCCGTCTCGCCCGCCGATGAAGTTCCAACCGTGGACGTCGTCGATGTAGCCGTTCCCGTCGTCGTCCTTGCCGTTCCCCGGGATCTCGTCCTCGTTGACCCAGATCACGTCGTCCAGGTCCTCGTGCCTGATGTCGACGCCGCCGTCGATGACTGCGACGACGACGGTGCGGCGCGGTTTCTTCCCCGCGAGGAGCTCGCGGTACGCGCGCTCGACGGCGATCCCGTCCACCCCGTCGGTGACCACGTCGAGGAGCCACCACGAATCGGGCGCCGAGGCGAGAGGTTGATTCGCGCGCCGCGCTGCCGCACGTTGGGCTTCGACATCGGGCCCGGTCGTGGACGGCGCCGGAGTCTCGACGGCGCTCCGCGAGGGAGCGCACGCGCCAAGGGCAAGGGCGAGGACGAGGAGCAGGGACGACGGTCTCATCGGCATTCCTCCGGTTCACGGGACCCGACGGTCGGGGGCCGACGGGCAGGCACACGGTTGGGGTTCGACGCGCTGAAGGAGTGTACCCGGCCCGGCTGCTCCGTGCAACGGCCGGGCCGGCACCCCGCAAACGGTGCGACAGCACTCCTACA
>VSDC01000015.1:0-15883 GCA_047459275.1 Gemmatimonadota bacterium | reverse complement strand
CTCTCGCGCACGGGTCGGGCGGCCGTCGGCAGCCGCGGGAGAGCCGGCGTCGTCCGGGAGGGACGTCGCCGGGCGGGTGAACGAATGATGGGCGCGGGCGCGGCGCGTGTAAAGGTGGGACGTCGGCGCGCCGGACACGCGGATCCGGAAGGCGTTCGCCGCTCGCGTGGACCGGGGGACCGGCGCGGATCGCCGTGGCCTCGATCGCAGGCGCTTCGACGCTTGCGTGGGCCGGGGACTGGAGGCGTCAGGACGCCCCCGACGGAACCATCCCCGCGCCCGCGACGAGCACGAGGCGGAAGAGGGGGTGGCGGTGCACCCGCGGCTCGCGCAGCCCTGCCCGGCGGGCGAGATCCAGCAGCTCGGCGGGGGTGAAGGCGCGCAGGACGGAGATCGGCCCGTCGTGGCGGGTAAGGCGGTTGCGGCGCCAGACCGTGGCCGCGAGGAGCCGGGCGCCGAGGTAGGCCGCGCGGCCGCGCTCGAGCTCGCCGACGATGAGGGCGCGGCGCGCGGTGCGCGCCAGCTCGCGGAGCGCGGCGAGGATGTCGTCCGGGTCGAGGTGGTGGAGCGTGAGGGAGAGGAGCGTGATGTCGAACGCGCGATCCGGGAAGGGGAGCGCACGGACGTCGGCCAGGGCGAAGGAGATCTCGGGGAAGCCTGCCGACTGCCGGCGCGCGATCTCCAGCGTCTGGGGGTGAAGGTCCGCGGCCGTGATGCGGACGGCGCGGCCGTGGCGGCGCGCCCAGCGGACGATGGCGCGGGGAAGGTCGGCGGAGCCGGTCCCGGCGTCGAGGAGAGTGGTGGGGCGGTCGGGCGCGAGGAACGGGCCCACGTGGCGGAGGAGGGCGCGGGTGCCGCCGAGCCAGCGGTTCACGGCGGCGACGTCGCGGAGGCTCTCCTCGAGCTCGGCCGGGTCATGCGACGGCTCGTCCAGGAGCTCGTGCGCGTGCACGAGCCGCGGCAGGCGCGTCATGTCGTCGTGGGGCCGGCGTGCCCGGCCGGTTCGATGTGAACCACGACCTCACGGGCGCCTACGACCTCGGCGACGCGGCGCTCGACCTCGTCCGCGATGGCGTGTGCCGATTCCACGTCCAGTGTGTCCCCTCCACGGCGATGGTGAGCTCCACGAAGACGTCGCCCGCGCGGCCGCGGGAGCGCACGGCGTAGCATTCGTCGACGCCCTCGGTGTCGAGGGCGATGCGACGGATCGTCTTTTCCTCGACCGCACGCTCGTCGACGAGGACCGGCACCGTCGTGCGGAGGATCTTCCAGCCGGCGTGGGCGATCATGGCGGCGACGACGAGAGTGACGACAGGGTCGGCCCAAGGATACCCCGCGGAGACGAGCGCGAGTCCCGCGATAACGGCGAGGGACGCCCACATGTCGGACCGGGTATGGGCCGCGTCGGCCGTGAGGAGCTCGCTGTGGAACTCGCGGCCCTTGCGCGCCTCGTAACGCGAGACGAAGAAGCTGGTCACCGCGGAGGCGCCCATGACGGCGAAGACGACGGGCGTCGCCTCGGGGCGGGCCGTTCCCAGCACCAGCCTCCCGATCGCCTCGCCTGCCAGCTCGTAGACCGTGATCGAGAGGAACGCGACGACGGCGAGGGCGCCGAGGGTCTCGAACTTGGCGTGGCCGTAGGGGTGCCGCTCGTCGGGCGCACGGGCGGCGACGCGGGCGAGGGCGAGGCCGATCACGTTGTTGAGGGCGTCGACGGAGGAGTGCAGCGCCTCGGCGACGACGCTCAGCGTGCTGGTCATGATCCCGGCCACGGCCTTGGCGATGACGACCGCGATGTTGAACACCAGGACGATCGCGAGGACGCGGCGGATCCCGGTGTGTCGCGATTCGAGGGTGCTGTAGTCGGCGGCGGATCGCATATGTCGTGAGCGCGCGAGGCGCTGTCGGTCTCAGTCGTCGTTCCTTGCCCGGTAGAGGCGTTCGGCGAGGGTGTCGACGCGCGGGCGTAGTGTGTCGACGTCGATCGAGAGGACGCGTCCGTCGCGGTAGAGGACGCGTCCCCGGACCGCGGTCAGAACCACGTCCGGCGCGCGGGCCGCGTGGAAGAGCGCGGACGTCGGGTCGTGCACGGGGACGATGTGCGCGCCGGCGAAGGACACGGCGCAGAGGTCCGCGTCCTTCCCGGACTCGAGGGAGCCGATGCGGTCGTCGAGGCCGAGGACGCGCGCGCCGTCGAGCGTGGCGAGGCGGAGGAGCTCCGCGGCGGACAGGACGGAGGGCGATCGGTGGCGCGCGCGCTGGAAGAGCTGCGCCAGGCGGGCTTCCTCGAAGACGTCCAGGCGGTTGTTGCTCGCGACGGAGTCGGTGCCGAGCCCGACGGGGATGCCGGCTTCGCGCATCTCGAGGAGCGGCGCGACGCCGTGGCCGAGGCGGGCGTTGGCCGCGGGGCAGTGCGCCACGGTCGCGCCGGCGTCGGCGATCCGGCGGATGTCGTCCTCGTCGACACGGACGCAGTGGATCAGGAGAGGGCGGGTCCGGAGCACGCCGAGCCGGTCGAGGAGCTCGATCGTCGAGCGGCCGCGCGGCGGCGTCGGGATCCCGCGGGCACGCAGTCCCTCGGCGAACGGCCCCGCGCCCTCGCGAACCAGCCGCTCCTCGGCTTCGCCTTCGGCGGCGTGGATCGCTACGGGCAGCCCTTCGGCGAGGGCGTATTCGGCGGTCCGGCGGAAGAGCTCGTCGGAGACCGTGTAAGGCGCGTGGGGCGAGACGCCCACGCGGACGAGGTCGGTCTCGCGACGTCGCAGGGCGTCGACCTTGCGCTGAAGCCCGGCCAGCGAGTCCTCGACCTGCTCCGGCGCCGGGCCGAACACCTCCTGGTAGACGACCCCGCGCATCCCCGCCTCGGTCAGTGCATCGAACGCCGCGGCGGAGTCCTCAGTCGCGCCGACGGTCGTGATCCCGGCCGCGAGCGCCTCGACGCAGGTCCAGCGGGCGGCGGTCACGTAGTCGTCCCGATCGAGGGCGGCGCGGCGCTTGGTCCGGTTCAACGCGGGTATCCACTCGTGGAACGGCAGGTCGTCCAGCAAACCGCGGAGGAGCGACAGCTCGGGGTGGCCGTGGACGTTGACGAGGCCGGGGAGGAGCGCCGCGTCGCCGAGGTCGACGGTGGCGGCGTCGTCGGGTGTGGGAACGCTCGCGGCCGGGCCCACGGCGGCAACGCGGCCGTCGGCGTCGACGAGGAGCGCGCCATCACGGATCGGCGGCGAGCTGACCGGGAAGATCCAGCGCGCCGTGTATCGGGTCCGTCTGGACATCATGCGGCGTAAAATGGCGATCGGCCGTCATTGTGGGAAGTGGAACGGTTCGGCGGTGAGCCCGAGCTGGCGGAAGGTCGGCCCCGACCCGTTCTGTGCGGCGCGGGACAGCCCGATCAGCTCGCCGATCGCGAGGACCAGCCGCACGTCGCGCCAACTCGCGCCGTGCGTGAGGGGCCAGGCGACATCGATTCGGTAGGTCGTGCGGCCGCCGGCGGGGAACGCGCCGCGCAGGCCTAGCCCGGCGGCGGCGCGCCAGCCGGAGTCGACGCCGAACGGCGCGTCGCCGGGCCAGACGCGGCCCAGGTCGAAGAAGAGCGTTCCGCCCAGGTCGAGCACGTCGCGGAACGGCCAGCCGAAGTAGACGCGATCCTCGAGGGAGAAGAGGAGGCGACGGCCACCCGGGAACTGGAACCGATCGAAGCCGCGCACGCCCGCATCGCCGCCGAGGGTGAGCTGGAACGGCGTGCGGGTGTCGAAGCCGCCGATTCCCGCGCCGCGGAGCACGAAGGTGTGGCGTTCCAGCGACGCGGGGCGCCAGTAGGCAAGGACCTCGCCCTCGGCGTACAGGTCCTGCCAGCGTCGGCCCGCCGTGCCGGCCTCGCCCTCCAACCGGCCATCGAGACGGAGCTGCGAGGCGAGGAGGAGGGAGCCGAGCTCGCGGGCGCCGTAGAAGGAGAGCCCCGCGGTCACGCCGGCCGCGCTCGCAACATCCGCGGAGGTCGGGAGCGACGCGCCCAGCGCGAGCTCGATCTCGGAGCCGAGGGCGATGTCCTGGGCGCCGCGCATGCTGTCGAAACCCTGGCGCTTGACCCATGTGATTCCGCGGCGCCCGAAGAGGAAAGTCAGCCGCAGCGCGTCTATTTCGGTCATCTGTCGACGGACCGCAGATGCGTCCGCTCCGTCGATGGCGCTGGCCGGGTCGTCGTCGGGCGGATCGAGGGCCTCTGCGCCGCCCGGGTAGGACAGGCCGACGTAGCCGAGCGCCGCGCCGATGGTGAAGAGCCGGCCGACCTCTCCCGAGCGCGTGACGACCGACATCTCGACGACTTCCTCGCGGACCGGTAAGAGGAGGTGATCGTCGTCGGGGTCGGTGCGGGCGTACTCGAAGAAGCGGTCCTGGCGGCGCAGGGCTTGGCGGGCCGCCCACCGGCCCTCTTCCCCCACGAACGGGTAGGCGATCGATTGGCGTACGAAGCTGCCGGCGCGCGTCCGGCCCGCCGCCAGGGTCATGTCCCAACGTGTGCGGAAGAGCTGCGGCGTCGCGTACCCGATCCCGTACTCCTGGTTCGCGTCGCGTTCGAGGAAGAAGAACTCGAGCGTCCTCCCGGTCCCGAGGAGGTTCAGCTCGCGCAGGCGCGCGCCCTCGAATCGCAGCCCGTCCTCGACGCCGACGCGCACGTCGAGCTGCGTGCTCCACTCGTCCTGCGTGTCGACCACGACGTGGTGGCTTCCGTCCGGCTGACGGACGGAAAAGACGTCGACGCGCGAGAGGAACGGGTAGGCACGGAGCAGGCGCTCGGTCTCCTCGAGTCGCGCCTGGTCGAAACAATCGCCGGGGCGCAGGAGCAGCTCCCGCTCGATCAACTCCTTGCGGGTGCGCACGTGCAGCGCGTTCGCGATCCGGTACGCCCACCCGAAACGGCTGTCGAGGGACGGGTCCGACGTGTCGAAGATGGAATGGTTGTCGATGAAGACGACGGACACGACCCCGTCCGGGCACGGGTCCCCGTCGCCACGCGGCACGGGATCCGTCCCCGTCGGAACCTGCCCGAGCAGCGGCGCCGCGGAGATGACCAGGGTGGGGATGACGACGGTAAGTCGGTTCATCGTGGGAGGTTACACCGGGGAGTGAGTTGGGGGTTCCGGGGCGTAGGGCTTAGGGCTTAGGGCTTAGGGCTTAGGGCTTGGGGCTTGGGGCTTGGGGCTTGGGGCTTAGGGGTTGGGGGTTGGGTGGTTCCCTGAGCCCTGAGCCCTACGCCCCGAGCCCCGGGGCGGAGGGGGTGGGCGGCCACCCACGCCCTAACCCCTACGCCCCAAGCCCCGGGGCGGTGGGGGCGGGGGCGGCCACCCACGCCCCGGGCCCTAGGCCTGAGCCCTACACCCGTCCCCGCACCACCGCTTGACAGCGCCACGAACCCCCGAATAAGCTTGCGCCTCTATTCGCAGCACGAATAGCACATCTGCGCTGAGCAGGGAAGGCAGTACCATGGCGAACCGTCGCCAGGAGGCCCTCGAGTACCATTCGGAGGGTCGGCCCGGCAAGATCGCGATCGTGCCGACCAAGCCGGTCGGCACGCAGCGAGACCTCTCGCTGGCCTATTCTCCCGGCGTAGCAGAGCCGTGTCGCGCGATCGCGGCGAACCCCGAGGAGGTGTTCCGTTACACCGCGCGTGGGAACCTGGTCGCGGTCGTGTCGAACGGCACGGCGGTCCTGGGGCTCGGCAACCTGGGCCCGCTCGGTGCGAAGCCGGTGATGGAGGGGAAGGCCGTCCTCTTCAAACGGTTCGCCGACATCGACGTCTTCGATCTCGAGGTCAACAGCGAGGATCCCGAGGAGATCATCCGCTTCTGCGAGCTGCTGGAGCCGACGGTCGGCGGGATCAACCTCGAGGACATTCGTGCGCCCGAGTGCTTCCAGATCGAGGAAGCGCTGCGCGAGCGGCTCCAGATCCCGGTCTTCCACGACGATCAGCACGGCACCGCGATCATCTCGGGCGCGGCGCTCCTCAACGCCCTCGAGCTGACGGGAAAGCGGATCGACGAGATCCGCGTGGTCTTCAGCGGCGCGGGCGCCGCCGCCATCGCGACGGCCGAGCATTATGTCCGCCTCGGCGTCCGGCGGGAGAACATCCTCATGTGCGACAGCAAGGGGGTGATCACCGTGGACCGGACCGAGGACATGGACGCCTACAAGGCCCGCTTCGCGCAGCGCACGGAGATCCGCACGCTGGCCGAGGCGATGCGGGGCGCGGACTGCTTCGTGGGGCTTTCCGTCGGCGGGATCGTCACGAAGGAGATGGTCGCGTCGATGGCGGACCAGCCGATCATCTTCGCACTGGCGAACCCGGACCCAGAGATCACGCCGGAGGAGGTGGCCGAGGTCCGGAGCGACGCGATCATTGCAACCGGCCGGACGGACTACCCGAACCAGGTCAACAACGTCCTCGGCTTCCCGTTCATCTTCCGCGGCGCGCTGGACGTGCGCGCCCGGGCGATCAACGAGGAGATGAAGATGGCGGCCACGCGGGCGCTGGCGGCGCTCGCGAAGGAGGACGTCCCCGAGGCCGTCGCGCAGGCGTACGGGGAGCGGACGTTCCGCTTCGGCCGGGACTACCTGATCCCCAAACCGTTCGACCCGCGCGTGCTCCTCTGGGTCGCGCCGGCGGTGGCCAAGGCGGCGATGGACACCGGTGTGGCGCGCGTGCACATCGACCTGGAGGAGTATCGCAACCGGCTGGAGGCGCGTCTGGGCCGGACGCGCGAGGTGATGCGCGACATCGTGCTCAAGGCGCGGAAGGCGCCGAAGCGGATCGTCTACCCGGAGGGGGAGAACGAGCGCATCATCCGGGCGGCGGCGCGGATCGTCGACGAGGGGATCGCGCGCCCGATCCTGCTGGGGCGCGAGGATCGGATCCGCAGACGTGCCGAGGAACTGGGCGCCTCCCTCGAGGGGATCGACATCATCAATCCCTGGCTCGAGGAGGAGCGGCTGCAGCGCTACGCCGAGGAGCTGTACCGCCGGCGCCAGCGCAAGGGGCTGACCCGCGCCGAGGCCCTGGAAAGGACGCGCCAGCCGATCTACTTTGGGTGCATGATGGTCTCCGAGGGGGACGCGGACGGGCTGATCGCGGGCCAGGACTCGTCCTACCCGGAGACGATCCGCCCGGCGCTGGAGGTGATCGGCACGGCGCCCGACGTCACGCACGTCGCGGGGCTGTACATGATGATCTTCCAGCACGACCTGATGTTCTTCGCGGACACGACGGTCAACATCGACCCGGACGCGGAGACGCTCTCGGAGATCGCGCTGCTCGCCGCCGGCTTCGTCGAGAAGCTCGGGATCGAGCCGCACATGGCGTTGCTCTCCTTCTCGAACTTCGGCTCCGCGCGGCACCCGGAGTCGGAGAAGGTGCGGCGCGCGGTCGAGCGCGTGAAGGAACTGCGGCCGGAGCTGATCGTGGATGGCGAGATGCAGGCCGACACGGCGGTCGTGCCGGAGATCCTGGAGCGCCTCTTCCCGTTCAGCAAGCTGAAGGGCCGGGCGAACGTACTGATCTTCCCCGAGCTGAACGCCGCGAACATCGCCTACAAGCTGCTCAACCGGATCGGTGGAGCGGAGGCGATCGGGCCGATCCTGCTCGGGATGGGACGCCCCGTGCACGTGCTGCAGCGGGGCTCATCGGCAGCCGACATCGTGAACCTGACAGCCATCGCCGTGGTGGACGCGCAGCAGCGTCCCGGGCAGGCGACAACCGGAAAGAGGTAAGAGTGAGTACGATGACACTGAGCGCGGACTTGAGTCGCCATGGTCTGAAGCCTCGCGGGCCGGTCCACTGGAACCTGGGCGCGGCCGGGCTGATCGAGCAGGCGATCCGCCGCGGTGAGGGCTCCCTGACGGAGGACGGCGCGTTCGTCGCGATCACGACGCCCCACACGGGACGTTCGCCGAACGACAAGTTCGTGGTTCGGGAGCCGTCGAGCGAGGACAAGATCGCGTGGGGTAGCGTGAACGTGCCGCTCTCGGTCGAGCACTTCGAGCGGCTGCACCGGGATGTGCTGCGCTACCTGGAGGGCCAGGAACTGTTTGTCCAGGACCTGTACGCCGGGGCGGACCCGGCGTATCGGCTGAACGTGCGGGTGATCAGCCCGAGCGCGTGGCACTCGCTCTTCGCGCGGAACATGTTCATCGTGCCGCCGGCCGAGGCGCGTCGGGATTTCGAGCCCGGCTTCACGGTGCTGCATGCGCCGGAGATGCAGGCCGACCCGGCGGTCCACGGGACGCGCACGGGGACGTTCATCGTCATCAACTTCGGCAAGCGTGTGGTGCTGATCGGCGGCACGCGCTACGCCGGGGAGATCAAGAAGTCGATCTTCACGGTGATGAACTACCTGCTCCCGCTGCAGGGCGTGCTGTCGATGCACTGCTCGGCGAACGTGGGGCCGAAGGGTGACGTCGCGCTCTTCTTCGGGCTGTCGGGGACGGGGAAGACGACGCTCTCGACGGATCCGAACCGTCGTCTGATCGGCGACGACGAGCATGGCTGGTCGGATGCGGGGGTCTTCAACTTCGAGGGCGGCAACTACGCGAAGGTGATCCGGCTGTCGCCGGAGGGCGAGCCGCTCATCTACGCCGCGAGCCGTCGTTTCGGCGCGATCCTCGAGAACGTCGTCATGGACCCCGAGACGCGCGTGGTGAACTGGGACGACGACAGCATCACGGAGAACACGCGGTCGTCGTACCCGCTGCAGTTCATCGAAGGCGCGGTGGAGAGCGGGTGCGCGGGTCATCCGAACCACGTGGTGTTCCTGACGGCGGATGCGTTCGGCGTGCTCCCGCCGATCTCGAAGCTGACGCGGGAGCAGGCGATGTACCACTTCCTCTCGGGGTACACGGCGAAGGTGGCGGGCACGGAGCGGGGCGTGACGGAGCCCAAGGCCACGTTCAGCACCTGCTTCGGCGCGCCGTTCCTGCCGCTCCCGGCCTCGACGTACGCGCGGATGCTGGGCGAGAAGATCGAACGGCACAACGCGCAGTGCTGGCTGGTCAACACCGGCTGGACGGGCGGTCCCTACGGCGTGGGGAGCCGGATGAAGCTGGCCTACACGCGTGCGATGGTCGACGCGGCGATCAGCGGGAAGCTGGACGGCGTCGAGACGCGGCAGGACCCGATCTTCGGGCTGCACGTACCGGTCAGCGTGCCCGGCGTTCCTGACGAGGTGCTCATGCCGCGGCAGACGTGGGCGGATCCGGCTGCGTACGACGAGCAGGCGAAGAAGCTGGCGGCGATGTTCCGCGAGAACTTCGAGAAGTTCGCGGCGGACGTGAGCGAAGCCGTGCGCGCGGCGGGTCCGATCGCGGGCTAGCCGGCGCGCCCGTTCGAGGTGTGAAAGTGCGTGGGCGACGGCGGCCTTCGCAGCCGCCGTCGCCCGGCTCGATCGGGGCGGGCGATCCTGGCTGGATCGGCCCGCCCTCGTGCCACCAGCGTGTCGTGCGAGTGCTGCGAGGACGATGGGCGCAGCAATCGCGAGCTACGGCCAGTGACGCGGGAACCCGTTATGAGCGACGCGACGCCTCCCGCCATCACCGTACGCGATCCGCTGTGGGACACGATCCGTCTGGATGCGACGGCGGTACGGATCGTGGATTCGGCGGCGTTCCAGCGACTCCGCTATATCCGGCAGCTCGGGCTGGCGTACCTCATCTACCCGGGCGCGACCCACACGCGCTTCGACCATGCCCTGGGCGTCTACCACCTGGCGCAGCGTGCGCTCTCGGTCATGGCCGAGCAGGGCGGGCTGGCGGGCGTGGACCCAGTCGAGCGTCGGCTCGTCCCGCTCGCGGGGCTCCTGCACGACATCGGCCATTACCCGTACTCCCACGCGATCGAGGAGCTGGAGGAGGGGCGGATCCCGGGGCATCACGAGGCGCTGGTCGGCCGGTTCCTGGCGGACCCGGACGTCCGCGAGGCGCTGGAGGAGGTAGCGCCCGACGGGCCGGCACGGATCGAGGCGCTGATCCGCGGCCGGTCGGAGAGCCCGCTCCAGGGGCTGGTCAGCGGGAGCCTCGACCTCGACAAGATCGAGTACCTCAAGCGCGATGCTCGCTTCTGCGGGGTGCCATACGGCGAGGTCGACGTGGACCGGCTGCTTTACGCCCTCGTCGTGCTCGAGGATCCGGAGACCGGCCGGCCGGAGGTGGGCGTGCTGGAGAAGGGCGTGGCGGCGCTCGAGTCGCTGCTATTCTCCAAGTATCAGATGTTCCGGAACGTATACTGGCATCACGCGGTGCGTGCGGCCACGGCCATGTACAAGCGGATCGTGGCCGACGCGCTGGATGCCGGGCTGCTCGACCCGGAAGACCTGGTCGGCCGGACCGACGAGGCGCTTCTCTTCGCCCTGGAATGGAAGGCCCGGGAAGGCGTCCTGCGCGGGGGCGAGGTCGCGGAGGCGGCGGCGCGCATCGGGCGGTGGCTGGAGATGCTGCGCGCCCGGCGACTGCCGAAGCGGGCGGCGGAGGTGGTGGCGGCGGAGCTGGACGGGGACGAGGTCGGCCGCTGGCTGATCCACGACACGCCGCTCAAGCGACGGGTCGAGGAGCGACTCGCGCGGGAGCTGGCTCTGGAGCCGGGTGCCGCGTTCCTCGACTATCCGGAGAAGCCGGCGATGTTCGGGCTGAACCTGCTGGTCCGGCGCGGCTCCGGCGCGGTGATCCGGCTTGGGCCGGGAGGGCGTGCCGGGCTGATCGGGCTGCCGCGGGTGGCGGACTCGCTCTACCAGACGGCGCGGGTGCTCCGGCTCTTCACGCTGGGCGAGCGGCGTCGCGTCGATCCGGCGGCGGTGGCGCGGCTCGCGCTCCTGTCGGACGCCGAGATCGAGCAGCGGCTCGCCTCGGCCGAGCCGCTACTGGCCTGATGGCGCGAACCGAACCAGGACCGCGGTGATGTTGTCGGGGCCGCCGCGAAGACGGGCGGCCTCGACGAGCTGGTTGGCGATCGTCTCGAGAGGGAGCGGCCGGTCCAGGATGGCGAGAAGGTCGCCGTCGTCGACGGTGCCGCTCAACCCGTCGGTGCAGAGGAGGAGGAGGTCGCCGGCCGACAGCGGCACCTGGTCGGTGTCGACCTCGACCGATTCGGCGTTTCCGCCGAGCGCGCGCAGGAGCACGTTCGCGCCGGGGTGTATCCGGGCCTCGGCCTCGCTCAACCGCCCCGTGTCGACCTGCTGCTGGACCCACGTGTGGTCGCGGGTCAGGCGACGCAATTCTCCGTCACGCAGGAGATAAGCGCGTGAGTCGCCCACATGGGCGAGGTGGAGCAGGCTGGCGTCCGCTTCGACGAGAGCGGCGGTCAGCGTGGTGCCCATTCCCGACAGCGCGGGCTCGGCCTCGGATCGGTCGACGATCGCCCGGTGCGCCGCCTCTACCGCCTCCGCCAGGAGCTTCGCACTGGGCGCCGCGCCCGCTTCGAGCGCCCGCGAGGTTTCCCGCTCCACGACCTCCGCGGCGATCCCACTCGCCACGTCGCCCGCCGCGTGACCGCCCATCCCGTCCGCGACCAGGAAGAGACCGATGTCCTCCCGGACGCGAAAGACGTCCTCGTTGGATGGTCGGCGCAATCCACGGTCGGTGATCCCGGTCGCGATCCAGTTCATCCCAGTAGGCTAGGAACGGAGAGACCGCACGGCAAGGCCCGGCACGAGGATTGCCCCCAGACGCGACGTGCCATGATGGGAGGGAAGCAAGGCGTCCTGGTTCTCCTCGCGGCCGCGGCGGCCGCGGGGTGTCGACCCAACCCGGAAGAGGACCGCATGTCGGAGCCGCCTCCGCCGCCGGCGAGCGTCATCGCTCCGATCCAGGAGAACATGTCGCTCGCGGAGAAGCTCGAGCGGCTGCAGGCCGAACTCGATGCGGCTCTCGCGCACGGGGACATCGACGACTACGCCCGGACCCGGATCTACCGGGCGGAGGCGATCACGGACCGGATCCTGGAGACCGAGCTGCCTTTCGCCTGGCTCCAGGCGTCGTACTCCGTCGAGGCGTGGCTGCGGCAGCTCCAGGCGATGGCCGACCGGATCGTGGCCCAGATCCGGCGCAGCGAGTCGGAGGAGAGGATCCTCGGCGACGTGGCCCGGCTACGGGAATCGGTGATGGTGCTCCGAACGGAGATCTCACGCGAGGGCGGGCCGATGCCCCCACCCCTCGACTCGCTCCTCGCCTGGTACGAGGTCGACTCGATGCCCACGCGCATCCCGCGGGACTCGATCGGGATCTGACGGGCGTGCCCGTCGGGCGCCGTGAAACCCTTGCGCGTCCTCGACCCGGGGTGCATCTTGGCGCGCCCCGGAAACCGGGGAGTGATTCCACCGCGAGAGCGGAGCGCTGCCGCGACAGCGAGAACCCGTGCGGGGGAACCCCGCACGGGAGATCGGTGTTAGATGCAGCGGAAATGCGAGGCGCCCGCCCGTCAGCGCGCAAGCAGCCGACGGGCGCTTTTGTCGGCAGATTCCTTGCATGGTCCGCAGGCGCGCCTCGCTGTACGAATCGCGGTGCGCGTGATTCAGTGAGTCGAAGGGTCTGATGGCCACCACGCCGGATACACGGGAGAAGAAGGAACGGAAGAGACGTCGCCGGGCGACCGGCGAGCTTTCGCCGAGCCTCGTCGGGGGTTCCGCCGAGGAGCGTAGCGCATTGGATCAGTATCTCCGGGAGGTCAGCAAGCACGAGCTGATCACGCCGGAGGAGGAGATCGAGCTGGGCCGTCGCGCACGCGCGGGCGACGAGGAGGCGGTCCAGAAGCTGGTGCGCGCGAACCTGCGCTTCGTGATCAGCGTCGCCAAGAAGTACCAGAACCGCGGTGTGTCGTTGATCGACCTGATCCAGGACGGGAACGTGGGGCTGGTCACGGCCGCGCGGAAGTTCGACCCGGATCAGGGCGTCAAGTTCATCTCGTACGCCGTGTGGTGGATCCGGCAGGCGATCCTCTCGTCGCTGGCGAACCACGGGCGCGCGGTGCGCGTTCCGCTGAACCGTGCGAGCGACCTGGCGCGCATCTTCCGCGAGAGGGAGCGCCTCAAGCAGGAGCTGGGGCGCGAGCCCACGACGGAGGAGCTGGCGGCGGCCGCGAAGCTGACGCCGGAGACGCTGGAGTCGCTGCAGACGTTGAACGCGGCCGAGATCCGCCTCGACTCGCCGATCGGCGACAGCGACGACAGCCAGCTCGTCGAGCGGTTCATCCTCGATGAGGCCGCGGAGCCGGAAGCGACGGTCGAGGAGCGGCTCATGGCCGAGCAGATCGAGAAGGCGCTGGACACGCTCTCTCCGCGCGATGCGCGCGTCCTCCGTCTGTACTTCGGCCTCGAGGGTGGGCGTGAGCACACGCTCGAGGAGATCGGCAACATGCTGGGCGTGACCCGCGAGCGGGTGCGCCAGCTCCGGGACCGCGCGCTCAAGCGGCTCCGGGAGGGCGAACTCGGAACCGCACTCGAGAGCTTCGCCGCCTGAGGAGGCCTCCCCCGTGCTCCAACGTGGAACGGTCCGCAAGGCAGCGGGTGGCGTCTACGAAGTGGAGCTGGACGAAGGCGGCGTCGTCGCTGCCACGCTCCGGGGGCGGCTCAAGATGGAACAGCGTACCGGCGACCGCGTCGTCGCGGGCGACCGGGTCCAGGTCGCGCGCCATGCGGACGGCAGCGCGACCATCGAGGCGGTCGAGGAACGCCGCAGCGAGCTCGCCCGTCGGGCCCCTGGCAAGGGTGCTCGGCGGGCGAAAGTCATTGTGGCGAACGTGGACCGCGTCGTCATCGTCTTCGCCGCCGCGCAACCAGAGCCGCGGCTGCGCATGCTGGACCGCTTCCTCGTCCTTGCCGAGGCGAACGACCTGCCGGCCACGATCGTCGTGAACAAGGTCGACCTCGTGGGGCTGGAGGAGGCGCGCCGGCGTTTCGCGATGTACGAGGCCGCCGGCTACCCGGTCCTCTACACCAGCACGGTGGACGGCACGGGGATCGACGCGCTCCGCGAGTGTCTCTGCGGCGAGACTAGCGTGCTCACCGGCCCGTCCGGCGTCGGCAAATCGAGTCTCCTCAATGCGATCGAGCCCGGGCTCAGGCTCCGGACCGCCGAGATCAGCAGGGCCGTCGGCAAGGGACGCCACACCACCGTCACCGCGGAGCTGATCCCGCTGCGCTGCGGCGGGTACGTGGCGGACACGCCCGGCCTGCGGGAGCTCGGCCTCTGGGGCATCGACCGGGAGGCGCTGGACACCTACTTCCCCGAGTTCCGACCCTACCTCGGCCAGTGCCGTTTCGGCCACGGCTGCTCCCACATCCACGAGCCCGACTGCGCCGTCCGCGCGGCGGTCGAGGCCGGCGAGATCCCCGCAGAGCGATACGAGAGCTACCGGACGTTGCGGCTGGAAGAGGAGTGACGCATCTGGTAGAGGAGTGACGCGCCGGAAGAGGACAGGCGCGTCGTCGTGCGCCGCGGCGTCCCGTGGGCCGGCTGGAGCGCGTGTACGGCCGGGCCACGCGTCGACCGGCCGAGTACGATGTGACCCACACGGGGGGTGCGATCGTCCCTATTTCTGCGGGCCCACGCCCGTCGACACAGGACGTGATCACCTCCAACCGGAGTGCGTATGGCTCGACGCATCGCGGAGTATGCTGCACTCGCGCTGGCCCTGGCTCTCCCCCTGGCGGCGTGCGACAGTGATTCCGGTGTGGATGCCGATACCGGTCGCGTTTCCATCCTTCTCACCGACGCCGCGGGCGACGTGGAGGCGGCGGTCGTCACGATCTCGAAGATCTACCTCCAGGGAGAGGGCGGCGAGGTCGTGTTGATGGAAGGGGCGGTCACGACCGACCTGCTCACCCTGGCCAACGACGCCGCGACGCTGGTTGAGGACGCGGTCGTTCCCGCGGGCACGTACGGCCAGCTCCGCTTCGTGATCGACGGCGCTTACGTCCAGGTGGCCAACGGCGACGGCACGTCGAGGGTCTATGCGACGCCCGGCTACCCCCAGGTCCCGTCGGATGCGAACGTGGTCGGCGAGCTGAAGTGCCCGAGCTGCGGGGAGGACGGCGCCGGGAGCGGCCTCAAGGTCAACCTCCCCGGTGGCACGAAGATCGAGGGTGACCAGAAGATCCTGCTCGTCGACTTCGACGTGGGGCAGAGCTTCAAGGGCCCGAAGACCGGCGCCGGCGACTGGGTGCTCCACCCGGTGATCCAGGCGACGGAGCTCGAGCTGAGCGGGAGCATCGTCGTATCGCTGGCGGTGGCGGACGCGGTGACGCTTCCGGTCCTCGACGGCCGGCAGCTCACGCTGGGCGACTTCCGCGCCAGGCTGACGAACGTGGATGGCAGCTCCGAGGAGCTCGAGCTGGTCGACCCCGACGGGGACCTGGTCTTCGAGGCCGAGTTCCTGTATCTGCTCCCCGGCACGTACCGGCTCGAGATCGTGACCGACGTGGACGTCGATTTCGCGCTCGATCTGGACATCCCGGCCACGGTGACCGTCGGCTCCGGCCAGGCGCTGGAGGTCGGCGCGGTCCTGATGGCGGTGGGTAGCTGACCATGATCCATGCCCTGAGCTGGAGCGGCGGCAAGGATGCCGCTCTCGCCTTGGACCGCGCGGTCCGGCAGGGGCTGGAGATCCGCTACCTCTTCAACATTTACGAGGGCGTGAGCGGCCGCGTCCGCTTCCACGGCGTGCGCAGTGAACTGATCGCCGCCCAGGCGCAGGCCCTCGGGCTGGAGCTGATCCAGGCGCACACCCACCCGGAGGACTACGCAGGCGCGTTGGATCGGGTGCTGGACGAGCTGGTGGGGCGGGGCGTCGGTGGGATCGTCTTCGGCAACATCCACCTCGAGGACATCCGCGCGTGGTACGACGAGC
>VSDC01000309.1:0-3501 GCA_047459275.1 Gemmatimonadota bacterium | reverse complement strand
TCAACGAAAAAGCGGGGCGACGGTGCTCGACCGCTCGCCCCGCCGCCCACTCCCGACCAGGGCTGGGCCCGCGGACCGATCACATGTGGGCGATGATCGCATCCCCGAAGCCGGACGTCGACACCTCCGTGGCGCCCTCCATCTGCCGCGCGAGGTCGTACGTCACCGTCTTCGCCTGGATCGCGCGCTCCAGCCCCTGCACGACCAGCTTCGCCGCCTCGTTCCAACCCATGTGCTCGAGCATCATCACGCCCGACAAGATGAGCGAGCCGGGGTTGACCTTGTCGAGACCGGCATACTTCGGCGCCGTCCCGTGCGTCGCCTCGAAGACCGCGACCTCGTCGCCGACGTTCGCGCCGGGCGCCATGCCCAGGCCGCCGACCTGCGCGGCCGCCGCGTCCGACATGTAGTCGCCGTTCAGGTTCGGCATCGCCAGCACGCTGTACTCCGCCGGGCGAAGGAGGAGCTGCTGGAACATGGCGTCGGCGATCCGGTCCTTGATGACCACCTTGCCGGCGGTGTCGCCCGTCGCCTCCGCCTCCGGGATCGTCCTGTCGCCGAACTCCTCCCGCGCGAGCTCGTACCCCCAGTCACGGAACGCGCCCTCGGTGAACTTCATGATGTTCCCCTTGTGCACCAGCGTGACCGAGGGACGGCCCCGCTCCAGCGCGTACCGGATCGCGGCACGAACGAGGCGCTTCGAGCCGTACTCGCTCATCGGCTTGATGCCGATCGCGCTCCCTTCCCGGATGTCGACGCCGAACTCGTCCACGAGGAAGCGCCGCACCCGGTCGGCCTCCTGGCTGCCCGCCGGCCACTCGATCCCCGCGTAGACGTCTTCCGTGTTCTCGCGGAAGATCACCACGTCCACGAGGTGCGGCTCCTTCATCGGCGAAGGCACGCCCTGGAAGTACCGCACCGGCCGGATGCACGCGTACAGATCCAGCACCTGGCGCAGCGTGACGTTGAGGGAGCGGATCCCGCCCCCCACGGGCGTGGTCAGCGGACCCTTGATCCCGACCTTGAACTCCGTGAGCGCTCGGAGCGTCTCGTCGGGCAACCACTCCCTGGTGACCTCCACCGCCTTCTCGCCCGCGTAGACCTCCATCCACTGGATCTCGCGCTGGCCCTCGTATGCCTTGCGAACCGCGGCATCGAGGACCCGCTTCGTCGCGCGCCAGATGTCCGGTCCCGTCCCATCCCCCTCGATGAACGGGATGATCGGACGGTCCGGAACGCGGAGCTCGCCGCCCTCCACCACGATCGGCTCGCCCGCGTCCGGGACCCGCGCAAACCGGTAGCTTTCGCTCATTTCGACCCCCTTCCTCAGGGTCGCTCGTCGATCGGAGTGACCTTCAATCCTTCGGGGCCCACGTATTCGGCCTTCGGCCGGATCAGCCGGTTGTCGTCGAGCTGCTCGATGATGTGCGCCGTCCACCCGGCGGCACGGGCGCACGCGAACACGTTCGTGAACATGTCCATCGGGATCCCGAGCGTGTAATAGACGGAGGCGCTGAAGAAGTCCACGTTCGGATAGATCTTCTTCCCGCGGCGCTCCATCTCCTCGGCCATGATCGCCCGGATCCGCTCGGAGATCTCGAGCCACTTGGTGTTCCCCCCGCGGTCGGCGAGCTGCTCGGCGAGCCGCTTGAGGATCGGTGCGCGCGGATCCAGCGCCTTGTAGACCCGGTGCCCGAAGCCCATGATCCGCTCCCCGCGGTCAAGCGCGGATCGGATCCAGCCGTCGACGTTCTCCACCGAGCCGATGTCCAGCAGCATGTGCATCACTCGCTCGTTGGCGCCGCCGTGCAGCGGACCCTTCAGTGTGCCGATCGCCGACGTCACGCCCGAGTGCATGTCCGAGAGCGTGGCGACCGTCACCCGCGCCGAGAAGGTCGACGCGTTCATTCCGTGCTCGGCGTGCAGGATGAACGCTGCGTCGATGATGCGCGACTCCAGCTCGTCGGGCTCGTTGCCATGGAGCATGTAGAGGAAGTTCGCGGCGTGGGGAAGATCCTCGCGGGGCGGGATCGGATCCTTGCCGTTGCGCAGCCGATCGAACGCGGCGGTCAGCGTCGGGAGCTTCGCCGTGATCCGGATCGCCTTGCGAAGATTCGCATCACGCGACATATCTTCCGCCTCCGGATCGAACGAAGCGAGTGCCGACGCCGCCGTGCGCAGCGCGGCCATCGGATGCGTGTTGGAGGGCAGGAGTCGGAGCAGCTGGATCAGCTGCGGGTCCACCGCCCGTTCCCGCGCCATCTGGTTCCGCAGCTCGTCGAGCTGACGACGGTTCGGGAGCGACCCGTACCACAACAGGTGGCAAACTTCCTCGAACGTCGTATTTTCGGCCAGATCCTCGATTTCGTAACCGTTGTAGATAAGACGCCCTTGCTCGCCGTAGATCTTGCTAAGACGGGTTTCAGCGACGACGACGCCCTCCAACCCACGACTTGCCATGACCCAAACCTCCGGGGCGGAAGTATGCTCGGCTCCTCATGCAACACGGCCGGCCGACCCCTTCTACACGGGAACGGGGCCGACTGCCTCCGCCGGCGGCGGGGAAGCCAGCCCCGTGGCGTGAGGGCGGAACTTCGGCCGGAGCGCCAGTATAGTTGGGGGTGTTCCCCTTTGCAAGGCCGGATTCCGGTCGCTGTCGCGTGACCTTTTCGACCCTTCAGCGTCCTGGGAAGTGAGGCGCTCCGCCATGCAGCATTCACCGACGGAGCCGAGCGACGCCGCAGTCGTTGCGCGGGTGAGGGCCGGGGACCGGGAGGCCTACCGGATCCTCGTGCGCCGCTACCAGGATGGGTTGTATCGCCATGCGCTGCGCATGATCGGTCACGCCGACGCGGCCGCCGACCTCGTCCAGGGCGCCCTGGTCAAGGCGTATTCGCACATCCATCGGTGTCGGGACCCGGAGCGTTTCGGCGCGTGGCTGTTCCGGATCCTTGCGAACCGGTGCAAGGACCACCTGAAGAGCCGGCGGCGAAGGGACGTGAGCCTCGACAGCATGGACATGCCCACGGCCCGTTCCGCCGAGAACCCGGCCCTCGACGCCGAACGCCTCGAGCTGCGCGAGCTCCTCGGAAAAGCGCTCGAGAAGTTGCCGCACATCCAGAGGGAGGCGTTCCTGCTGAAGCACGTCGAAGGGCTGTCGTACGAGGAGATCTCGGAGCGGCTGGACGTCTCCATTCCAGCCCTCAAGATGCGGGTGCTCCGCGCGCGTGAGGCGCTCAGAGCACAACTCGAGGAGGTGCTGTAATGCACGAAGACCTGCACCGATATCTGGATGGCGACCTTCCGCTGGAGGCGTTGCCGCCCCAGTTGCGCGCCGAAGCCAAAGCCTGGGATGAGATCCTGGCCGAGTTCGCCGTCCTGCGGGAGGTCCGGGCACCGGCCTGGCTCGAGGCCCGGGTGATGGCCGAGCTCCCGGCGGCGCCGCGGCCCGCGATCTGGTATCGGATCGTTCGGTGGCTCCTCGAGCCGAAGCAGATCCGC
>VSDC01000308.1:0-3504 GCA_047459275.1 Gemmatimonadota bacterium | reverse complement strand
CGGCCGCTGTCCGAAGCCCAACGCCCGATGGCGTTGACATCGTCTCCAGCCTCTGTTAGGATTCACAGGCTATGATCGGTGTCGATTCGGGGAACGAGGTGCTGCCTTTCTTCGGGCGGTCGGTACAGGTTCGGTTCCTCCATCCATAAGCAGCGAGCGTCGTTCGGCGATGCTTCCGCTGCTTTTTTCGTTTGTCCACCCGATCCGAGGATGTCGCGACATATGTTCTTGAACTCCCGCGCACTGGACTCCTTTGATCAGTATCTCTACGACGTCGAAAAATATCCTCTGATCGAAGACCCCGAGGAGGAGCGTGAGCTGGCGCGCCGGGCCCGTGCGGGGGACAAGGAGGCGGCGGAACGGTTGGTCACGGCGAATCTCCGCTTCGTCATCTCCTACGTGAAGAAGTACCAGGGTCGAGGATTGGGTTTGGCCGAGCTGGTGTGCATCGGCAACGAGGGGCTCCTCAAGGCGGTCAAGAAGTTCGATCCGGACAAGGGTGTCAAGTTCATCTCCTACGCCGTGTGGTGGATCCGCCAGACCGTGCTCCAGGCCCTGGCGGAGCAGACGCGCTCGGTCCGGATCCCGTTGAACCAGAACTCCAACCTGGTCAAGCTCTCCCGCACCGAGACGGCGCTGACGCAGCTCCTCGGTCGGACGCCGACGGACCAGGAGATCGCCGACGAGATGGACGAGCCGGTCGAAACGGTGCGGGCGCTTCGCCGGGTCGCCGCCTCCGAGCTGTCGCTCGACGCGCCGATCGACCGCGGCGACCGGGACAGCGCCTCGTTCGGCGAGCGGTTCGCGGGCGCGGAAGCGGAAGACATCGAGGAATCGGTGGAATCCCAGGCGCGCCGCGAGTTCCTGGACAAGATGTTCCAGAAGTACCTGACGGAGCGGGAGCGGAAGATCCTCTACCTGTACTACGGTCTGGACGACGGCGAGGAGCGGACGCTGGAGGAGATCGGCTCTCTGCTCGGCGTGACCCGGGAGCGGATCCGGCAGATCCGCAACCGCGCGTTCGAGAAGCTGCGCGAGAGCCCGGACGGCGCGGCGCTGGCGACGTTCTGGAGCGCGAACTGACGGATCGCGGGCATCGCGGGCCCGCCATCGCCGCGACGTGGATCGAGAGCCCGCCGGGAGCCGGCGGGCTTTTGCGTTCCGATACTCCCGATCGAATCTGGTAGCACGATGAGCAGGAGATCGTCCTTCGGCGCGGCCGCGCTCGCCGCAGTCCTGGCCCTTCCCGGGCTCGGCTCGGCGCAGGAGGCGGCGTCGGCGAGTCATGCGGTCGACGGATGGAACTCGCCGCGCGCGCTGGAGCTCGTCGAGCGGGCGCGCGAGCGCCGACAGCGCCCCCAGGTCGACTCGACGCTCAGGAACTACCAGGCCATGGCGACGGGGTACGTCTACTTCTTCCTCGATCGCCGCGACACCGACGAGCGCACGCTGGTCAAGGTGGACCAGGTCGCCCTCGAGGTTTACTGGGGCGCGCCGAACCTCACGAAGCAACGCATCGTGGGGCTACGCGACCGGAAGACGCTGCCTAACAACATCCATTACCACCTGGACCACCTGACCGTGGTCCAGAACGAGTTCGACGATCGCATCCACGTGGGAGACGGCGACGAGGTGCGTGACGTGCTCCACCCGGCGGCGCCCGGATCGGAGCTCGTTTACGACTTTCGGATCGCCGACTCGCTCACGTTGCGCCTAGGCGGCGCGCCCGAGCCGATCCGGGTCTACGAGCTGGAGGTGCGCCCGAAACACCCCGATCGGCCCGCGTTCGTCGGCTCGGTCTTCGTCGACCGCGCGAGCGCCGACATCGTGCGGATGACCTTCACCTTCACGCCCGCGTCGTACGTCGACCCGCAGCTCGATTACATCCGCATCTCCCTCGACAACGGCCTCTGGGAAGGGCGGTACTGGCTCCCCTACGAGCAACGCGTCGAGCTCCGCCGCGAGCTCCGGGCGTTCGACTTCCCCGCAGGGAGCGTGATCCGCGGGACCATGCGGATCGGCGACTACCGCTTCAATCAGGAGCTGCCCCCGAACTTCTTCCGCGGCCCGCGGGTCGTTGCGGTTCCGCAACGAATGCGCGAGTCGTTCGCCTTCGAGGACGACCTGTTCGCCGGGCTGGAGGCCGAGGGGCTCGGCCCGCTCGTCGGGATGGACGAACTGCGCCGACGCGCGACCGAGCTGATCGGCACCGCCCGGGCGAGCGGGCTGCCGCGCCTGCGCCTCTACCTGCCCAACGCATCGTCGCTTCTGCGCTACAACCGCGCGGAAGGAGCGTACGCCGGCGCCGGCGCGCGCTTCGCGCCCACCGCTTCGGCCACCTTCGACCTGATCGGCGGCTACGCCTTCGGCGCCGACCAGCCCGAGCTCGCGGCCGGCTTCGGCAAAGAGCTCGGCCCGGGGACCTGGCTTCGCCTCCGGGCGGAGCGAAACATTCCCCGCGACCTCGGCATGCGCGCACCCACGGCAGGCGTCCTCAACACCCTCACCGCCGCGGTCGCGGGGAAAGACTACCTGGATCTGTACTTCGCCACCGGCGCCGGCGCGACTCTCGAACGGCGTCTCGGCGGCCCGTGGCGTCTCGCCGTCGACATCGCCTACGAGGAGCATCGCAGCGCGACCCTGGCCGCCGAAACCACGCCGTGGGACGGCGACACCCGGTTCCGCCCTGTCCTCCCCGTCGACGAGGGCGCTCTCTTCGCCGCGCGGGCGACGCTCCAACGCACCGCGCCCACGAGCCGTGCCCGGGGATGGGGTGCGGCCGTCGCCCTGGAGGCCGGGACCCTCGACGGGTCGTACCTCCGATCCGTCTTCGAGGCCGACGCGCACATCCGCTCCGCCGACCGGGCCACGGACCTCCACGCCCGCGCCATGACTGGATGGGTCGCGGGCGACCCGCCCGCCCAGCGGCTCTTCCTCTTCGGCGGACCCGGAACGCTCCCCGGCTTCGCGCCCGCTTCCTTCGTCGGCGACCGCTTCGCCCTGGCCGACGTCCAGGTTTCACGCAGCGTTCTCGGGCCGTGGATCCGCCTGCGCGCCCTCGCCGCCGCCGGTTGGGCGACGATCGAGGATGCCGCGCCACCGGCCGCCTGGACCGCCGCGCCGACGGACGGGATCCGCGCCAGCGCCGGAATTGGCGTTGGGCTCGTCTACGACATCCTCCGCATAGACCTCGTCCGTCCGCTCGGTGGCTCGGGTGGCTGGTCTGCCGTTCTATCGGTCACCCCGGGGCTGCTGGACATCCTCTGAGGCGTTCGCCCGGACAGGCCGCCGATCGCGGCCACGCCCCGGCCGAGCCGCGTGCTCCGGACGTCCCACCCCATCGCGCCATTCCCACGCCCCGCCACCAGCATCAACATCGCCACGCAACGCGACCGCCGGCGTCCGCCGTACCGGGGGGTGCGGCCCGGGCCCGGCGCAAACGCCACGGAGGCGAGCCATGAGTCGCTCGGTCAACAAGGTCATCCTGGTGGGGCACGTGGGGCG